>CAZRFF010000007.1:0-18782 GCA_964599265.1 uncultured Simplicispira sp.
CTGGACACCCTGGCGCTGGAGGCCCAGCCATGACCGCCCCCCAGCCCACCCTGCCCGCCCGCGCCATGGGCCAGCCCCACGCGCACGAAAGCGCCGCCGCCCAGGTGGCGGGCAGCGCGCACTACGTGGACGACCTGCCCGAGCTGCGCGGCACCCTGCACGCCGCGCCCATCCTCTCGCCCGTGGCGCACGGCCGCCTGAACGCGGTGGACTGCAGCGCCGCCGTGGCCCTGCCCGGCGTGCGCGCCGTGGTGCTGGCCGACGACGTTTCCGGCGACCCCATGCTGGCCGCCTTTGCGCACGACGAGCCCATCTTTGCCCAGGCCGAAGTGCATTTCGCCGGCCAGGTCATCGGCCTGGTGGTGGCCGAAACCGCCCAGCAGGCCCGCCGCGCCGCCCGTGCCGTGCGGCCCGACATCACCCCCCTGCCCGCCATCCTCACCACAGCCCAGGCCCTGGCCGCTGGCAGCCGGGTACTGCCCCCCGTGGTGGTGCGCCGTGGCGACCCCGAAGCGGCCCTGGCCCAGGCCCCGCACCGCCTGCAAGGAACGCTGGCCGTGGGGGGTCAAGAGCATTTTTACCTGGAGGGCCAGATTGCCTATGCCCTGCCGCAAGAACAAGGCCAATGGCACATCCACTCCAGCACCCAGCACCCGGGCGAGGTGCAGCACTGGGTGGCCCATGCCCTGGGCATTGCCAGCCACGCCGTGCGCATCGAATGCCGCCGCATGGGCGGCGGTTTTGGCGGCAAGGAAACGCAGGCCGGCCACCTGGCCGTCTGGGCTGCGCTGGCCGCACGCAAAACGGGCTGCCCCGTCAAACTGCGCCTGGACCGGGACGATGATTTCGTGGTCACTGGCAAGCGCCACCCGTTCGACTACCGCTGGGACGTGGGCTTTGACGGCAGCGGCCGCATCCTGGGGCTCAAGCTGCACATGGCAGCCAACTGCGGCTTTTCGGCCGACCTCTCGGGCCCGGTGTGCGACCGCGCCGTGTTCCACGCTGACAACGCGTATTTCCTGGCACACGTCGAAATCGAATCCCACCGCTGCCGCACCCACCTGCAAAGCCACACGGCGTTTCGCGGCTTTGGCGGGCCCCAGGGGGTGATCGCCATCGAAACCATCGTCGGCGACATTGCCCGCGCCCTGGGGCGCGATGCGCTGGACGTGCGCATGGCCAACCTCTACGGCACCGCCGAGCGCAACGTCACGCATTACCAAATGCTGGTGGAAGACAACATCCTGCACGATCTGCTCCCCCAATTGGAGCTGTCTGCGCAATACCGGCCACGCCAGGCAGCCATTGCAGCCTGGAACGCCGCCCACCCCGTGCTCAAGCGCGGCCTGGCCATCACCCCCGTCAAATTCGGCATCAGCTTTACCGCCACGCTGTTCAACCAGGCCGGCGCACTGGTGCACGTGTACACCGACGGCAGCGTGCAGGTAAACCACGGCGGCACCGAAATGGGCCAGGGCCTGCACACCAAGGTGGCGCAAATCGTGGCCGACGAACTGGGCGTGCCCCTGGAGCGCGTGCGCGTGACGGCCAGCGACACCAGCAAAGTGCCCAACGCCAGCGCCACCGCCGCCAGCACGGGCACCGACCTCAATGGCCGCGCCGCGCAATACGCTGCACGCAATGTGCGCGACAACCTGGCCGCCTTTGTCTGCGGGCTGGACCGCTGCGGCGCGGGCGACATCCGCTTTGCCAGGGGCATGGTGGCATCGCCCGCCACCGAGCGCCGCTTCGAAGACGTGGTGGAAATGGCCTACGCCAACCGCATCCAACTGTGGAGCGACGGTTTTTACCGCACCCCCAAAATCCACTACGACAAGACCACCCTCACCGGGCGGCCCTTTTTCTACTTTGCCTACGGCGCCGCCTGCACCGAGGTGGTGGTGGACACCCTCACCGGCGAGAACCGCGTGCTGGCCGTGGACATCCTGCACGACGTGGGCCACAGCATCAACCCCGCCATCGACCGGGGCCAGATCGAGGGCGGCTTTATCCAGGGCATGGGCTGGCTGACCACCGAGCAACTGGCCTGGAACGACCATGGGGTGCTGTCCACGCACGCGCCCAGCACCTACAAGATCCCAACCACGGGGGATGTGCCAGCACATTTCCACATCGATTTTTGGCCCGAAGCCAACCGCGAAGACAACGTGGGCGGCAGCAAGGCCGTGGGCGAGCCGCCGTTCATGCTCGCCATCAGCGTGTACGAGGCCCTGCGCAACGCCGTGGCCGCCGCCCGCGGCGACGGCCAGCGCGTGCAGCTCACGGCCCCGGCCACGGCCGAGAACCTGCTCAAGGCCATGCAGTGAGCCGGGGTCGGCTTCAGGTCAGGGCAGCGCTGCGGCCCACGGGTCGGCTGCGCACGCAATTGCGCCCCGCGCGTTTGGCGTCGTAGCAGGCCATATCGGCCGCATGCAGCGCGGCGCCCACATCCAGATCGCCCGGCGCCAGCACCACCATGCCCACGCTCATGCCCAGCGTCCAGGTTCGGCCCTGTACCGTGGGCTCCAGGGCCTGCACCGCATGGCGCAACTGCTCGGCCACCGTGCCGGCATGGGCTTCTGAGCAGGCAGGCAGCAGCACGGCAAATTCATCGCCCCCCAGGCGCGCCACCCAGCCCGCCCCCCGCACCATGCGCTGCAGCAGGCGGGCAACATCGCACAGCACCACATCACCCGCCGCACGGCCCATGCCGTCGTTGATGAAGGTGAAATGGTCCAAATCCAGAAACAGGAGCACCGCCGTTGCAGGCTCCCCCGCCCTTGGCCCGGCGGTATCAGGCGGCAGTGCGGATTCCGCCCAGGCCCGCAAACGCAGCTCCAGCCCCTGGCGGTTGTCCAGCCCCGTCAGCACATCGTGGGTATTGGCCCAATGGGCGGCATTGCGGCCGTACCGCTGGGCAGTAAGCTCCTGCATGCTCCAGAACATGCCCAGGGCCGGTTCGCCCTCTCGCACGGGCCGCCCCTGGGCCTGCACCCAGACTGCGCTGCCGTCTTTGCGGCGCAGGCACAGGGTTTGCTCGACCTGGGCGGGGCCGTCGCAGGGGGTGCACTCCAGGGCGCCCAAGCTGTTGCGCAGCAACGGGGTGTAGAGCAAGGGCACGTCCCGCCCTTGCAGCTCCTGCGGGGTGTAGCCCAGCATCAGGGCCATGTGCCGGCCCACGGCTTCGATCTGCCCGCCACGCGTCACGGCCACCGCCGCCGGCACCTGCGCCAGCAGGGTCTGCCACTGGGCACGCAAGGCCTGCCCTTGCCACGCCTGCTGCGCCTGGGCAGCCACCAGGCCCTCAAACACGGCAGCCAGGTCGGCCATCTCGCCCCGCTGGCGCGGCCAATGGAGCGGCGCTGCCTGGGTTTGCAGCAAATGCTGGGCCTGCTGGCGCAAACGGGCCAGGGGCTGGGCCAGCCACAGCAGCAACGCGGCCAGCAGCAGCGCCAGCACCGCCAAACCCGCCAGGGCCTGCGCCCAGGCGCTGCGCAAGACGCCTTGCACCGGAGAGAGCAAAAACGCGGTATCACTCACGCGCGCCACCGTCCATTGGGTCAAGGGCATGGCAGCCAGGCTCACCATGGCGTGCGGCAGCATGCGGGTGGTGCCGCCACCACTAGGCAGGCCCTCGGCCAGACCACCCGCCAGCCCATCGGCCCACGGCGAGCCCGACGGCGCCAGGGCTTCGGCCAGCCCGGGTTCATCACGCACCTGCCCCAGCACCCGCACCGGGTTGGAATGCGCCAGGATGGCGCCATCGCGGGCAAAGACGAGCAAGCGCGTTTCGGGCCGCTGCGGCAGCGCCAAAGAGGCCGGCAACAGGCCTTGCGACTGCAAGCGCAGCGTGCCTGCCACCACGCCCAAAAGGCTGCCGCCTTCGCGCAGCAGGGGCATGGTCAGCACGATGCGCGCGCCGTCTTCTCCGCCCGTCAGCCATTCAGCCACCTGCGGCTTACCTTCCGCCAGGGTGCGCTCCAGCACGCTGCGCCACTGGGCATCCAGAACCGGGGAGCGCACAAACCGCCCTTGCTGCAATTGCACACGGGCCAACCGATCGCTGCGCGCCACCATCAAGGTATCAAAAAACTGCGTTGCCGCCAGCCCCTGCTGCAACTGCCACTCCAGGGAGGCGGGCATGTCGAGCATGTCGGGCGTGATGTTGTCCGCCACGGAGCGCAGCATTTTCTGGCTTTGCTCCACCTTGCTCGACAAGAGCCGGGCAAAGCCCTCAACCTCGTCGTTTTGCCGCTCTTGCAGGCGCAGCAGGGTTTGCTGGGTGGCGGCCCTGACCATCCACCACCCCACGGCCCCCGCCCCCAGGGCCAGGGCCAGCACGGCCACCGCCACCAGGCGCCAGACCAGGGGGCCCGGCAGGGCACGCCCCGGTGCAGCGCCCTCGGGGGGTGTGCTGAGCGCATCAAGCGTTGGCGGATCGCCAACCGACAAAGGGGCGGTGGATACGGCGGGCATGGTACATAGGCCACAGTCTGCCCAAAATATACGCATGCACCGCCGCCGCGGACATGGGTGGAACCCTCAGAACCCGGATAGGAAAACCCTGATACGGCCCAACCAGGTGCAAGGAAAAGTATCAGCCCGCAGCCACCACCTGCAGCGCGCCGGGCTGCGGCAGCTTGAGCACATTGCCCGAACCCAGAATGAGCCCATGCTCGCGCAGGCTGCGCAGCACGCGCGAAAAAGTCTCGGGGGCAATGCCCAGTTGCGCCGCAATGGTGCGCTTGCGCTGGTGCAGAACGACGCTCAGCGCGCCATTGGCATCGTGCTGGGCGTGCTGCAACAGCCACTGGGCGCAGCGGGCCTCGGCGTCTTGCACCAGGCGGCTGATGGCCAGGTCGGTCTGCTGGCGGTAGCCCGAAGCCAGGTCGTGCAGCAAGGTTTGCACCGGCTTGGGCAAGCTGGCCAAACCGCTTAAGAAAGCATCCAACGGCTGGCGCTGCAATTGCACCCGGGTTTCAGCCACCATATCGACAGGGCAAGGCAGGCCCAGCATGGCCGAAGAGGCATCGAGCCAGAAGGGCCCTTCCACCACCCCGAGCTGGTGGCGCATCTGGCCTTCTTCACGGATGCCCAGCTGCACCCGGCCACTGACCAGGTAAAGCACCGAGCTGAGCGGCTCCTGGCGCGTGCGCAAGACATCCCCCGAGGCGGCAATTTCGCACTCTGCGGACAAGTCGGGGGCAAGGCTTGGCAACATAGAAGGCCGACTTTGCAATGCCCACGCCCCAAAAGCATTGATGCAAATCAAATGGCAGTGGCACACCCTGCAGGCACGGCCGCCGTTTGCGCTGCGTCAAGCCCCGCAGCCGCTCCCAGTGGGGCCTGGCGCGGGTGGTGCGTTGTTTTTGCGCGGTTTTTCCAACACCCGCACCGGCCCCCAGTGGGCACTTACTGCGTCTGCTGGGCCACTGGCACTGGCACTGTCCAACCACCGCCCAAGGCTTTGTACAGCAGCACCTGGTTCTGCCGCTGTGCCATGCGCACCTGGGCCAGGGACTGCTGGGCGGCAAAGAGCGAGCGTTGGGCGTCCAGCACGTCCAGGTAACTGGCCACGCCCGTGCTGTAGCGCAGATCGGCCAGGCGCAGGCGTTCGGCCTCGGCTTTGGCCTGGGCCTCTTGGGCGCTCAGTTGGTCGCCCAGCGTAGCGCGCCCGGCCAGGGCGTCGGCCACCTCGCGGAAGGCCGTCTGGATGGCTTTTTCGTACTGCGCCACCGCCATGGAGCGGGCGGCCTGGGCCGATTCGAGGCCGGCCTGGTTGCGCCCGGCGTCAAAAATGGGCAGCAGGGCCTGGGGGGCGATGGACCAGCCCCAGGAACCGCTTTTGAACAAACCCGACAAATCCTTGCTGGCGGTGCCAGCGCTGGCCGTGAGGCTGATGCGCGGGAAAAAGGCCGCGCGGGCAGCACCGATATTGGCATTGGCGGAGAGCAGGTTTTGCTCCGCCTGGCGGATGTCGGCACGCTGCTGCAGCAGGTCTGACGGCAAACCCACCGGCACGTCGGCAAAGGCGGCATTTTTGCCGTCGCTGCCGGGCAGGTTTTCGGCCGCGGGCGATTGCCCAAGAAGCAGGGTGAGCGCGTTCAGATCCAATGCACGCTGGCGCTCCTGCTGGGCCAGGGCGGCCTGGGCGGCCGCCACCAGGGATTCGGCCTGGCGCAAATCCAGCGCCGAGGCCACGCCATGGGCCGTGCGCATTTGCACCAGCTTGAGCGAGGCCTCGCGCGTTTGCAAAGTGCTGCGCGTCAGCATCAGCATTTCTTCATCGGCCTGCAGGCCCAGCCAGGCGCTGGCCACCGAGGCCACCAGGCTGGTCTGCACCGCACGGCGCGCTTCTTCGGTGGCCAGGTACTGGGCCAGGGCGGCCTCTTTCAGACTGGCAATGCGGCCAAAAAAGTCCAGCTCCCAAGACGCCATGGTGAGGCCCACCGTGTACGAACTGCTGATGCTGCTACCCGATACGGTCTGGCGGTTGGCCGATGCGCCCAGGTTGACGTTGGGCACGGTATCCGCATTGCGGATCTGGTACTGCGCGCGGGCTTGTTCCATGGCCAGGGCCGCCACGCGCAGGTCGCGGTTGTTCTCCAGCGCCTGCTCTACCAGGGCGCGCAGGCGCGTGTCCTGCACAAAGTCCTGCCAAGGCAATGCAACCAAAGCCTGGGCGCTGGCACTGGCGGGGGCCGCCGCGCCGCCCACCGCAGGCCACTGCTCCGGCACCGGGGCGGCGGGGCGCTCATAGGTGGGAATGAACGAGCAGCCCGCCAGCGCCAGCACAGCCACCGCCAGGGCGGTGCGCTGCAAAGGCGCCTGGAGCCGAAAAGGAAATGTATTACGCATGGGAATCCTCTGCCCCGACTTGGTGGGCGTGCTGCAAATCAAAATCATGCTGGCGCCGGCTGCCCTTGAAGACCGAGCGCACCAGCACAAAGAACACCGGCACAAAAAACACGGCCAGGAACGTGCCCGTGACCATGCCGCCAATCACCCCCGTGCCAATGGCGCGCTGGCTGGCCGAGCCTGCCCCCGTAGACAAAGCCAGGGGCAACACGCCCAGTATGAAGGCCATGGACGTCATCACGATGGGCCTGAAACGCAGGTGCGCCGCGGCCAAGGCCGATTCGATCACGCCCTTGCCCTGGGCCTGCAGGTCTTTGGCAAATTCGATGATCAGAATGGCGTTCTTGGCCGACAGGCCAATGATGGTGATCAGACCCACCTGGAAGTACACGTCGTTGGCGTAGCCGCGCAGCAACGTGGCCAGGAGCACGCCCAGCACGCCCAGCGGAACCACCAAGATGACCGCGAACGGGATGGACCAGCTCTCGTACAGCGCGGCCAGGCACAAAAACACCGCCAGGATGGAGAAGGCATAGACGATCATGGCCTGTGAGCCGGCGAGTTTTTCTTCGCGCGACTGGCCCGTCCATTCAAAACCAAAACCCGTTGGCAGCTGGGCCGCCAGGCGCTCCATCTCGGCCATGGCGGCACCCGAACTCATGCCTGGCGCGGCCGAGCCGCTGATGCGCATGGACGGGTAGCCGTTGTAGCGCACCGTCTGCATGGCGCCCACCACCCAGCGCGTGCTGGCAAAGGCCGAGAGCGGCACCATCTTGCCCTGTTTGTTGGGCGCGGCGATGCGCAGGATGTCATCGGGCTGCATGCGCGCCGGGGCATCGGCCTGGACGACCACCCGCTGCAGGCGGCCTGCATTCGGAAAGTCATTGATATAGCTCGACCCCAGCGCCGTGGCGATGGTGCTGTTGATGGCATCAAAGTCCACCCCCAGGGCGTTGGCCTTGTCGCGGTCGATATCGATTTGCAGCTGCGGCGCATCTTCCAGGCCATCGGGGCGCACCTGCGTGAGCAGCTTGCTTTGCATGGCCATGCCGAGCAACTGGTTGCGTGCGTTGAGCAGCGCCTCGTGCCCCAGCCCTGCGCGGTCCTGCAGGCGGAACGTGAAACCCGATGCAGCACCCAGTTCGGGAATGGGGGGCGGGCTGAGCGGGAAGATGAACGCATCGCGGATGCCCGAGAGCGCGCCAAAGGCCTTGCCGGCCACGGCATCGGCCCCGCTGCCCGGGCCTTTGCGCTGGTTCCAGTCGGTCAGCGTCACAAAGGCCAAGGCGGCGTTTTGCCCCTGGCCCGAAAAGCTGAACCCCAGCACGCCCACCATGCTTTGCACCTCGGGCTGCTTGAGCATGTAGCCTTCCACCTGCTGCATCACTTCGCGCGTGCGCTGCTGCGTGGCGCCAGGGGGCAGCTGCACGCTCACCAGCAGCGTGCCCTGGTCTTCGTTGGGCAAGAACGAAGTGGGCAGGCGCATATAGACCACGCTGGCCGCGCCAATGATGGCCGCATACAGCACCAGCGTGCGCGGCGCACGGCGCAAAATGCGCGCCACCAGGCCCTCGTAGCCATGGGCCGTGCTGGTAAAGCCGCGGTTGAACCAGCCAAAGAAGCCGCCTTTGGCGTGGTGGTGGCCCGCCTCTACGGGTTTGAGCAGCGTCGCGCACAGCGCTGGCGTGAGCGAGAGCGCCAAAAACGCCGAGAAGGCAATGGATGCCACCATCACCACCGAGAACTGGCGGTAGATATTGCCCACCGATCCGGCAAAAAAGGCCAGGGGGACGAACACCGAAATCAGCACCACCGTCACACCGACGATGGCCCCCGAAATCTGCCCCATGGCCTTGCGCGTAGCCTGCAGGGGGGGCAAACCCTCCTCGCTCATGATGCGTTCGACGTTTTCCACCACCACGATGGCGTCGTCCACCACGATGCCGATCACCAGCACCATGCCGAACATGGTCAGCACGTTGATGGAAAAACCCAGCGCCATCAGCGTGGCAAAAGTGCCCAGCAGCGCCACCGGAACGACGATGGTGGGGATGATGGTGTAGCGGAAGTTTTGCAGAAACAAAAACATCACCAGAAACACCAGCGCCACGGCTTCAAGCAACGTGGTGGCCACCTGGGTGATGGAAATGTCGATGAAGCGCGAGCTGTCGTACGGGATGCTCCACTTCATGCCCGGCGGGAAAAACCGCTCCAATTCGGTCATCTTGGCGCGCACAGCCTTGGCCGCCGCCAGCGCATTGCCTGTGGGCGAAAGCTGCACACCCATGCCCACCGAGGGTTTGCCATTGAGCCGCGCTTGCGAGCTGTAATCCTGCCCGCCCAGCTCGATGCGCGCCACATCCTTGAGACGCACGGTGGAGCCGTCGGCATTGGCACGCAAAACGATGTTGCCAAACTGCTCCACGCTGGCGAGCTGCCCCTTGACGATGACCGTGGCCGAAATGCCCTGGCCCGCCACGTTGGGCAGGCTGCCGATTTCCCCGGCGGACACCTGCGCGTTTTGCGCGCGGATGGCGGCGCTCACGTCGGCCGCGCTCAGACTGAGCCCCAGCAGCTTGGCCGGGTCTATCCAGACGCGCATGGCGCGCTCGGAGCCGAACAACTGGGCCTGGCCTATGCCGGGCAGGCGCTGGATCTCGGGCACGATGTTGCGCGACGCATAGTCGCCCAGCGCCACCGGATCCCAGGCGGGATCGTCCGACGAGAGCATGGAAAACAGCAGGAAGTTGTTGCGCGACTTGTCCACGCGCACGCCCTGCTGCGTGACCACGGCGGGCAGGCGCGGCGTGGCGCGGGCCAGGCGGTTTTGCACGTCCACCTGGGCCATGTCGGGGTTGGTGCCCGGCTGGAAACTGATGGTGATGTTGCCCGTGCCGTTGGCCTGCGCCACGGATTCCATGTAAATCATGCCGGGCGAGCCGTTCATCTCGCGCTCGATGACCGAGAGCACGCTGTCTTCCAGCGTTTGCGCCGAAGCGCCGGGGTAAACCGCCGAGATGATGATGGCCGGTGGCGCCACCGGCGGGTACTGCGCAATGGGCAGCTGGGTGATGGACACCGCCCCCAGCACCATGATGAACAGCGCGATCACCCACGCAAAGATGGGCCTGTCGATAAAAAACTTTGCCATGCTGTGCGTTCCTTAGCGGGCTGCGCTGGCGGCAGAGGCCGCACTGGATGCAGGGGCGGCAGGCGCAGAAGCGGCGGATGGATCGGCCTTTTGCCATGGCACGGGCTTGACCGCGGAGTTGCCGCGCAGCTTCTGGAAGCCATCGACCACCACCTGCTCGCCCGCCTTCAGGCCCGAGAGCACCACCCACTGCCCGTCCTGCTGCCCGCCAATGCGCACAGTGCGGGGGGCGGGTTTGCCGTCTTCGCCAATGACCAGCACGGTATCTCCCTGGGCAGAGCGCGTGACGGCCTGCTGCGGCAGCTTGACGGCTTGCTCGGCCTGGGCCTGCTCCAGGCGCACACGCACATACAGGCCCGGGAGCAAATCGCCCTTGGGGTTGGGGATTTGGGCGCGCAGGCTGATCTGGCCCGTGCCCGGGTCCACCGTCAGGTCAGAAAACAGCAGCTTGCCCGCCAGCGGGTATTCGCTGCCATCTTCCAGCAGCACGCGCACGCTGGCTGCTGCCTCGCCTGCAGCGCGCTTGAACTGGCCGGTTTCCATGGCGCGGCGCAGTTGCATCACTTCGGCCGCCGATTGGGTGAAGTTGACGTACAACGGGTTGATCTGCTGCACCACGGCCAATTGCGTGGCCTCGCCCTGGCCCACCAAGGCGCCTTCGGTGACCAGCGCACGGCCAATGCGCCCGGCGATGGGCGATGTGACGTTGGCATAGCCCAGATTGATGCGTGCCGTGGCCACCGCGGCCTTGCCTGCGGCGACATCGGCTTCGGCCAGTTTTTGCGCGGCTTGGGCATTCACATAGTCCTGTTGGCTCACGGCATTGGCGGCCACCAGGGGTTTGTAGCGCTCGGCCAGCGCCGTGGCCTGTGCCAGATTGGCCTGTGCTTTGGCCTGCGTGGCCTCTGCCGTCTGCAGCGCGGCGGCGTAGGGTGCGGGGTCGATGCGGAACAAGGGCTGCCCGGCTTTGACGTCGCTGCCTTCGGCAAACAAGCGTTGCTGCAGGATGCCCGCTGCCCGCGCGCGCACCTGGGCCACGCGCGATGCCTCCAGGCGGCCCGGCAGTTCGGTGAGCAAGCCCACCTCCCCCAATTGCACCGCCACCACACCCACTTCGGGCGGTGGCACGCCGCCACCGGGCGCCTGCGCAGGCGCCTCGCCCTTGCTGCAAGCCGCCAGCAACAAAGCAGCCCCCACGGGGGCCAGCCATGCCAATGGGCGATTGGAGCGTTGAGGGACAGGGTGCGAGAAAACTGCTGCCAGACCGATAGAGGCAGCCAGAGAGGGTGCGATGCGCTGGGGCATGAAAATCCTTTGGAGGAACCCCGCCTGCGGGCGGAAACGACTGCACGCGAGTCTAGTGATTTTGTGTAAACCGCGTGTGAAACGAGGTCGCAAGTATACATACATCCTTGAATGTATGTATAGTGTGACTATGCTCAACACCACCGATGGGGAGATTCGCGCATGGCCCGCCGCACCAAAACCGACGCCGAAACCACCCGCCATGCCTTGCTCGACGCGGCCGAGCGGCTGTTTGACGAAAAAGGCGTTTCGCGCACCTCGCTGCAAGACATTGCGCAGGCGGCGGGTGCCACGCGCGGCGCCATTTACTGGCATTTCAAGGACAAGGCCGACCTGTTCAACGCCATGCTGGAGCGCGCCATCGGGCCGCTGGAGCAAATGCTGATCGAAGATCCGGTGGCCGGGGCCGGTGTGTCCAGCGTACAGCAGGTGCACGAGGCCACGGTGGAAACCCTGCGCCGCATCTCCAATGACGCATCGCTGCGCCGCGTGATGCGCATTGCCATCCACCGCGTGGAATACGTGCAGGAACTGGACGCCGTGCAGCAGCGCCACCTGCACAAGCACCGCCAGTGGCTGGAGCGCAACCGCAGCGTGCTCGAACGCGCGTTTGCCGAGCGCCCCTGGACGGCGCCCACCCACCCGGCCATGGCGGCGCTGGGGCTGCAGGTGCTGATGGAAGGCCTGCTGCAAAGCTGGCTGCTGGACACCGACGCCTTTGACCTGGTGCAGGCCGGGAGCGAAACGGCGGCCACCTACCTGCGCGGCCTGGGGCTGGAGGTGACCCAACCCACGGCCTGACGGCTTATTGCACCGGGGCGCCAGCCAGGTACCAGCGGGCGACGAGGTCGCGCTCCGCGTCGGTCATTTGCGTGGCGTTGTTCATGGGCATGAGTTTTTGCTGCACCACCTGCTGGTAAATCATTTGCGCACGCGGCCCTACTTGCGCAGCGCTGTCCAGGCGCACGTTTTTCATTTGCACATCAACGCCATGGCATTGCACACAGCGCTGCTGCAGCACGGCGGCCACGGCCGGGTAGTCCGCACCAGCGCCGGCAACGGGCGCAGCGGGTGCAGGCGCCGGCCGCAGCCATGCGATGGTGCCCAGCAGCACCAGCCCCCCCGCCAGCGCATAGGGCCAGGGGTGGGCGTTGCGCCCCAGCTTGAAGCCGTGGCGCATCACAAAAAACTGGCGGATGGCCGCGCCCGCGAACATCATGAGGATGAGCACCAGCCAGTTCTGCGGGTGGCCCCAGGTAAAGCTGTAGTGGCCGCTGAGCATGGCAAACAGCACCGGCAGGGTGAAGTAGGTGTTGTGCACGCTGCGCTGTTTGCCGCGCTTGCCGTGGATGGGGTTCACCGGCTGGCCGGCCTTGATTTGCGCGACCACGGTGCGCTGGCCCGGAATGATCCAGAAAAACACGTTGGCGCTCATGGCCGTGGCGATCATCGCGCCCACCAGCAGGAAGGCGGCCCGCCCGGCAAACCAATGGCAGGCGAGCCAGGAGGCGATGCACACCAGCACCGCTACCTGCGCACCCACGATGGCATCGCCGTTCTTGCGCTGGCCGAAGATGCGGCAAATGGCGTCGTACAGCAGCCAGAACACCACCAAGAACGCCAGCGCCACGGCGATGGCCTCGGCGGGGGCCCAGTCCATTTTGGACTTGTCGATCAGGTAGGTGCTGGCGCTCCACAGGTAGGACACCGTGAACAGCGAAAAACCGCTGAGCCAGGTGATGTAGCTCTCCCAGTAAAACCAGTGCAGGTGGCCGGGCAGCTTGGGCGGCGAAACGTTGAACTTGACCGGGTGGTAAAAGCCCCCGCCGTGCACGGCCCAGAGCTCACCGCTCACGCCGTCGCGCTTCAAGCCTTCATCCTCGGGCGGGGTCAGGCTGCTGTCGAGGAAGACAAAATAAAACGAAGAACCGATCCAGGCAATGGCCGTGATGACGTGCAGCCAGCGCAGCAGCAGGTTGGACCAGTCAAGAAGGTAGCTTTCCATGATTTTTCAACCCTGGGGGCCCATCAGGACGTTGGCTGCTCACCACTGCGGGCGCTCTGAGCAGATCAAGGGCCGCGCCCAGTGGGCATTCCATGCCCGTGCGCCGCTGCGACCACCGGCAAAGTGTATACAATTTTTGTGCGCCAATCCAGTGGTTTGTGGGCCATGGCACTGCGGGATTACCCCGACGCCACCCCGGGCCGCGTCTGCAGCAACTGCGCCGCCACCGCCACGGCAATCACTTCGGGCTCCTTGCCCGCAATGCCCGGTATGCCAATGGGGCAGATCACGTGGGCCAGTTCGTCGGGTGCGAATCCACGCGCTTGCAGGCGGTGGCGAAAGGTGGCCAGCTTGGTGTGGCTGCCAATCATGCCGATGTAGGGCAAATCGCCCTGCGCGCGCTGGCGCTTGAGGCACGCGGCCAGCACGTCCAGGTCTTCGGCATGGCTGAAGCTCATGATGAGCACGCGCGACTGCGGCGCCAGGCCGGGCACGGCCGCTTGCAGGGGGTCGGAGTGCTCGCACACCACCCCTTCGGCCACATCGCTGGGGAATACCCCATCGCGGCTGTCCACCCAGGTCAGTGCGCAAGGTAGCGGCGCCAGCACCCGCTCCAGCGCCTGCCCCACATGGCCGCCGCCAAACAGCGCCACGGGCATGCGCCCAGGCGCCAGTTCGCGCAGCAGGCGGGGGGCGTCCTGCGCGCCCACCGGCTCGAACCGCAGCCACATCACCCCGCCGCAGCACTGGCCCAGGCTGGGGCCCAGCGCATAGCGCAGCACGGGTTCGCCGGGGGCTCCCGCCAGCCTGCGCCGTGCTTCGGCCAGGGCTTGCCATTCCACACGGCCGCCGCCCAGCGTGCCCAACGCCGCATCGGCAAACACCACCATCCAGGCGCCCGCATCGCGTGGGGCCGAGCCCTGGATGCGCTCCACCCGCACCAGACAGGCTGCAGAAGTTTGCAGCAGCGCACACATTTGGTGCAACAATGTCACGTTTGCCCCCTGGAGCTTTGCAACCCACTACCGGCCAGTGCACCATGGAACCTTTGCAGCCCCCGTCCAAGCCCCGCAGCCGCTGGGGTATTTTTGGCTTGATGGCCGCCGCAGCCGCAGCCCTGGTGGCTGCGTGCCGCACGGCGCCCGAGGGCGAACCTGCACCAGCCGATGGCAAGGACCCGGGCGCCCCCAGCAGCCTGACACCGGGCAAGGCCCCCAAACCCAGCCCTTCGGCTGCACGGTCCCCCCTGGACTACCGCAAAGACGCTGCCCGCCATGTGTATGCGCACAATGCGGCGCGCATCTTCCAAGGCAAGCTCCCGCCCATGCTCTACGCCATTGGCGTGCTGGAGGTGGACATCGACCGGCACGGCCAAGTCCAGCGCCTGCGCTGGCTGCGCGCACCGCGCCACGCCCCGGAGGTGACTGCCGAAATCGAGCGCACCGTGCGTGCCGCTGCCCCCTACCCCGCCCCCGCCCACATGGGCCGCGTCACCTGGACGGACACCTGGCTGTGGGATGAAAGCGGGCGCTTTCAACTCGACACGCTGACCGAGGGGCAGCTGTAGGCCCATCACGAGCCCCGGTAGGTGGAGTAGCTCCACGGGCTCACCAGCAGGGGCACGTGGTAGTGCTGGTCGGAGTGCGCAATCCCAAAATCCAGGTTCACCTGGTTGAGGAAGTTGGGCTCGGGCAACGGCACGCCCCGGCCGCGAAAGTACCCCGCCACATCAAAGCGCAGCCGGTAGGTGCCCGTGCGCAGGCTGGCGTTGTCAAACAGGGGGGCATCGGTGCGGCCGTCGTGGTTGAGCACCAGCCGCTTGATGAGGGTGGCGTTCTCGCCCTCGGTGGCGTACAGTGCCACCTCCATGCCCGCCGCCGGGCAGCCGTGCATTGTGTCCAAAACATGGGTGCTGAGGCCCATAAACCACCTCCATGGTAAAAGGGGCCACCATGATGGCAACCCTGTAGACCGAAAGTGTATACACTTTTCGTGTTTCGATCTATCATGCGCCCATGGAAACCTCCACCACCGACCACATTGTCGACAGCCTGACGCGCGCCATCGTCGAGCACCGCCTGCAGCCCGGCGCCAAGCTGGCAGAACAAAAGCTGGCCGACCATTTTGGCGTCTCGCGCACCATCGTGCGCCAGGCGTTGTTCCAGCTTTCGCAAAAACGCCTGATCAAGCTCGAACCGGCCCGTGGCGCCTTTGTGTCGGCCCCTTCGGTCGAGGAGGCGCGGCAGGTATTCGCCGTGCGCCGCATGCTGGAAACCGAAATGACCCGCGCCTTTGTGCGCGAGGTGACCCCCACCCGCATCCGCGCCCTGCGCGGGCATGTGGCACTGGAGAAAGCAGCCGTACAGCAAGCCAGCGCCGACCCCGGCGCCGTGCCGGGGCGCACCACGCTGCTGGGGGACTTCCACGTGCGCATGGCCGAGCTCATGGGCAACCAGGTGCTGGCCGAGTTGCTGAGCGAGCTGATCTCGCGCTCGGCGCTGATCACCCTCATGTACCAAAGCGCCCGCTCGGCCGCGCACTCGAACGACGAGCATGCCGACATCGTCAAGGCGCTGGCCGCGCGCGACGAAGCCCTGGCCGTGCAGCTCATGCAAGAGCACCTGCAGCACGTCGAAGAAAACCTGCTGTTCGACCGCCAGATCCCCATCAACGACCTCTCCATGGCCCTGTCATGACCACCGCCTGCTACGACGCCACCGCTCCCTACCCGCGCGACCTGGTCGGCTACGGCCGCAATCCGCCGCACCCGCACTGGCCCGGCCAGGCGCGCGTGGCGGTGCAGTTCGTGCTGAACTACGAAGAAGGCGGCGAAAACTGCGTGCTGCACGGCGATGCGGCCAGCGAGCAGTTCCTGTCGGAGATGTTCAACCCGGCGGCCTACCCCGAGCGCCACATGAGCATGGAGGGCATTTACGAATACGGTTCGCGTGCCGGTGTCTGGCGCATCCTGCGGGAGTTCGAGCGCCGGGGCCTGCCGCTCACCGTGTTCGGCGTCGCCACCGCGCTGCAAAAGCATCCCGACGTGACCGCCGCCTTTGCCGAGCTGGGCCACGAGATCGCCTGCCACGGCCTCAAATGGATCCACTACCAAAGCGTGCCCGAGGACGTGGAGCGCGCCCACATGCAAGAGGCCATGGACATCATCCAAGGCCTGACAGGCCACAGCCCCCTGGGCTGGTACACCGGCCGCGACAGCCCGCGCACGCACCGCCTGGTGGCCGACCACGGCGGCTTCGCCTACGACAGCGACTACTACGGCGACGACCTGCCGTTCTGGATGAAGGTGCAGAAAACCGACGGCAGCGCCCACCACCAGCTCATCGTGCCCTACACGCTGGACGTGAACGACATGCGCTTTGCCCTGCCCCAGGGCTATTCGCACGCCGACCCGTTCTTCCAGTACATGAAGGACAGCTTCGATGCGCTCTACGCCGAGGGCGACCCGGCGGGGCTGAACGCGCCCAAGATGATGAGCATCGGGATGCACTGCCGCCTCTTGGGCAAGCCCGGGCGCATCACGGCGCTGCAGCGTTTTCTGGACCACGTGCAAATGCACCGCGGCGTGTGGATCTGCCGGCGCATCGACATCGCGCAGCACTGGAAGGCGCGCTTTCCAGCCCCGGCCCTGGCCTGATTTTTCAATCAAACCATAGGAAACAAGGCCATGGCCCTGACTTTGCAAGAACTCAACGCCGCGCCCCCAGCGCAGGCGGCGCAGTGGCTCGACGGCCTGTACGAGCACACGCCCTGGATCGCCCAGGAGGCGCTGGCGCAGCGCCCGTTCGCCAGCCTGGCGGCGCTCAAGCACGCCATGGTGCAGGTGCTGGCCGCCGCCAGCCGCGAGCAGCAATTGGCCCTGGTGCGCGCCCACCCGGAGCTGGCAGGCAAGGCCATGGTGAGCAAAACGCTCACCGCCGAATCCACCCATGAACAAAGCAAGGCGGGCCTGACGGAATGCACACCGCAGGAATTTGCGCGCATCCAGCAGCTCAATGCCGACTACAACGCGCGCTTTGGCTTTCCCTTCATCCTGGCGGTGCGCGGCCCGCGCGGGCTGGGCTTTTCCAAGCAGCACATCATCGACACCTTTGCCCGGCGCCTGGACAACCCGGTGGACTTTGAACTGGCCGAGGCGCTGCGCAACATCCACCGCATTGCCGAAATCCGCCTGAACGACAAGTTCGGCTACGAGCCCACCCTGGGCAACGACGTGTGGGACTGGCAGGAGCGCCTGGCGCAGCACAGCGACACGGGCTACGCCGAAAAAGGCCAGCTCACCGTCACCTACCTGACCGACGCCCACCGCGCCTGCGCCCAGCGCATCAGCCACTGGATGCGCGACTGCGGCTTTGACGAGGTGGAGATCGACGCCGTGGGCAACGTGGTGGGGCGTTACCACCCGGCCACGCCCGGCGCGAAATACCTGCTGACCGGCTCGCACTACGACACGGTGAGGAACGGCGGCAAGTACGACGGCCGCCTGGGGATCTTCGTGCCCATGGCCTGCGTGCGCGAACTGCACCGCACAGGCCAGCGCCTGCCCTTCGGCATCGAGGTGGTGGGCTTTGCCGAAGAAGAAGGCCAGCGCTACAAGGCCACCTTCCTGGGTTCGGGCGCGCTGGTGGGCGACTTCCGCGCCGAATGGCTGGAGCAAAAAGATGCCGACGGCATCACCCTGCGCGCCGCCATGGAGCACGCCGGCCTGTGCATTGCCGACATCCCCAAGCTGCGGCGCGACGCCGCGCGCTACCTGGGCTTTATCGAAGTGCACATCGAACAAGGCCCGGTGCTGAGCGAACTGTGCCTGCCACTGGGTGTGGTCACGTCGATCAACGGCAGCGTGCGCTATGTGGGCGAGGTGGCGGGCATGGCCAGCCACGCCGGCACCACGCCCATGGACAGGCGCCGCGACGCCGCCGCCGCCGTGGCCGAGCTGCTGCTGTACGTGGAGCGCCGCGCCGCGCAGGACGGCGACTCGGTCGGCACCGTGGGCCAGCTCGACGTGCCCAGCGGCTCCATCAACGTCGTGCCTGGGCGCTGCCGCTTCAGCCTGGATCTGCGCGCGCCCAGCAACGCCCAGCGTGACCACCTGCTGGCCGACGTGCAGGCGGCGCTGCACGCCATTTGCGCGCGCCGCAACGTGCGCTACCAATGGGAAGAAACCATGCGCGCCGCCGCTGCGCCCAGCAGCCCGCCCTGGCAGCAGCGCTGGGAAGCCGCCGTGCAGGCCCTGGGCCTGCCCGTGCACCGCATGCCCAGCGGCGCTGGCCACGACGCCATGAAACTGCACGAAATCATGCCGCAGGCCATGCTGTTCGTGCGCGGCGAAAACGCCGGCATCAGCCACAACCCGCTCGAATCCTCCACCGCCGACGACATGCAGCTCGCCGTCGATGCTTTTTCCCACGTCTTGAACCAACTCGCCGCCGAGGCCGTATGAAC
>CAZRFF010000008.1:0-18565 GCA_964599265.1 uncultured Simplicispira sp.
AAGAATTTTTTTCACGTCATGGATAAAGCCCATGTCGAGCATGCGGTCGGCTTCGTCGAGCACCAGCACCTCTACCGTGGACAAGTCCAGGTGGCCTTGCTGCTGCAGGTCGAGCAGGCGCCCAGGGGTGGCCACCAGAAAATCCACGCCGCGCTTGATGCGCTCGATTTGCGGATTCATGCCCACGCCGCCAAAGACGACGGTGGAGTTGAGTTTCAGGTGCTTGCCGTATTCGCGGATGGACTCTTCCACCTGCGCGGCCAATTCGCGCGTGGGGGTGAGGATGAGGGCGCGCACGCCCTTGCCGCCCAGGCGGCTTTGGGGGGCGGGCTGCTGCGACAGGCGGTGCAGCAAGGGCAGGGTAAAAGCGGCTGTTTTGCCCGTGCCGGTTTGTGCGCCGGCCAGCAGATCCTGGCCTTGCAGTACGGCCGGTATGGCCTGGGCCTGGATGGGGGTGGGGTGCTCGTAGCCTTGCTCGCGCACAGCCTGGACAATGGCCGGGGCCAGATTCAGTTCGTCAAAAGTCATGAATGGAAATGCGCCTTCCGGGCGCCGGGGATCGGCCTGTCGAAACAACCGCTAAGGGGTTGTCGATCCAGTTTCAAACCGATGGGTTGGGATCGAATGGAATGGTGCTTTGTGACGGGCACATTCCCAGCACTTTCTGCTGATGCCAGACCCACTGGAGAGTCCGGCTTGGCCCGTATTGTCGCATGGGTCGATAATCGGGGTTTGCCCACGGCACAATTGCCACTCTTTTCCGACTGAACCACGCAATGGCCCAATACGTTTTTTCGATGAACCGCGTCAGCAAGACGGTGCCCCCCAAGCGCCAGATCTTGAAGGACATCTCGCTTTCTTTCTTCCCCGGCGCCAAGATTGGCGTGCTCGGCCTCAATGGTTCGGGCAAATCCACACTGCTCAAGATCATGGCGGGCGTGGACAAGGAGATCGAGGGCGAAGCCATCCCCATGCAAGGCATCAAGATTGGTTACCTGCCGCAGGAGCCGCAGCTCAACCCCGACCACACGGTGCGCGAAAGCGTGGAAGAGGCCATGGGCGAAGTCTTCGCCGCCAAGGCCAAGTTGGAAGAGGTGTACGCCGCTTACGCCGAGGAAGACGCCGACTTTGACGCCCTGGCCGCCGAGCAGGCACGCCTGGAGGCCATCATCGCCACGGCGGGCACCGACTCCGAGCACCAGTTGGAGATCGCAGCCGACGCCCTGCGCCTGCCCCCCTGGGATGCGCAGGTCGGCGTGCTCTCGGGCGGCGAGAAACGTCGCATCGCGCTGTGCCGCCTGCTGCTGTCCAAGCCCGACATGCTGCTGCTCGACGAACCCACCAACCACCTGGACGCCGAATCCGTGGACTGGCTGGAGCAGTTCCTGCAGCGCTTCCCCGGCACCGTGGTGGCCATCACCCACGACCGCTACTTCCTCGACAACGCCGCCGAGTGGATTCTCGAACTCGACCGGGGCCACGGCATTCCCTACAAGGGCAACTATTCCGAGTGGCTGCTGCAAAAGCAGAACCGCCTGGAGTCCGAGCAAAAGGGCGAGGAAGCCCGCGCCAAGGCCCTGAAGAAGGAACTGGAGTGGGTGCGCCAGAACGCCAAGGGCCGCCAGGCCAAGAGCAAGGCGCGTATCGCCCGCTTCGAGGAACTGAGCGATTTCGAATACCAGAAGCGCAACGAAACACAGGAAATTTTCATTCCTGTGGCCGACCGCCTGGGCAGCCAGGTCATCGAATTCAAGAACGTCAGCAAGTCTTTCGGCGACCGCCTGCTCATCGACAACCTGAGCTTCAACGTCCCCGCAGGCGCCATCGTCGGCATCATCGGCCCGAACGGTGCCGGTAAATCCACCCTGTTCAAGCTGATTGCAGGCAAGGAGCAGCCCGACAGCGGCGAGGTGGTGATCGGCCAGACCGTGAAGATGGCTTTCGTGGACCAGTCGCGCGATGCGTTGTCCGACGACAAGACGGTCTGGGAAGACGTCTCGGGTGGGCTGGACATGCTCAACATCGGCAAGTTCCAGATGGCCAGCCGTGCCTATTGCGGCCGTTTCAACTTCAACGGCGGCGACCAGCAGAAGAAGGTGGGCATGCTCTCGGGCGGTGAACGCGGGCGCCTGCACCTGGCCAAGACGCTGATCCAGGGCGGCAACGTGCTGCTGTTGGACGAGCCCTCCAACGACCTGGACGTGGAAACCCTGCGCGCGCTGGAAGATGCCTTGCTGGAATACGCCGGCACGGTGTTGGTGATCAGCCACGATCGCTGGTTCCTCGACCGCATTGCCACGCACATCCTGGCCGCCGAAGGTGACAGCCAATGGACGTTTTTTGACGGCAATTACCAGGAATACGAAGCAGACAAGAAAAAACGCCTGGGCGAAGAGGGTGCCAGGCCGCACCGTATGCGCTTCAAAGCGCTCAAGTAGAAGTAGGATAGAGGGCTACGAAGAAAACCCTTTTGCTGCAACAAAATGCAACAGCCCAGCCCCGGTTACCGGACGGTGTTTCGCGCCTGCGTCGTCAACGCAGTGCGCGAGGGCGAGGCGTTGATGCAAAAGCTGGTCAATATTGCGCGGGAGAGCTTGGCGCGGCAGGAGTCTGAGACACGCAACCTCTCCCAGCGGGATTTGGCCAACGAAGCCCTGCGCCTGCTCAACCAGCACGAAGCCGCCTTGCTCAAAGGCTACCCCATGGCCTTGCTGGAAATTTTTGCCGACGGGCCGGAAAACCCCGTAACCAGCAAAGCCCAGTCCACGGGCCTGGATTTTGGCGAATTGTCGTTGGTCGATGATGCGCAGGTGCAAGCCCAGGTCGAGCTCTCGCGTGCCCAGCAATTGGCCATGCACACCACCGAAGCGGTGCTGGGCGAACTCAACGGTTTGGTCAGTGCCGCGCAGGGTTTGCGCCGTGTGCACCCCGAGCGCAACCCGCTGCGGCCCGAAAACTACATCCGCGCCCTGCAGCAGGTCATGGCCGACACCGGCGTGGCCAGCCCCATCCGCGAGGCCTGGATGCAGCCCATGCGTACGCAATTGGGGGGGCTGCTGGTGGATGTGTACAAGCAAGCCGCCCAGAATTTGCGTGAGCAGGGCGTGCAGCCTGTGAGCTTTGCCTCGGCCCAGACGCCGGTTCGGCAAGGGCCTGCAGGCCCCGGCCACTATGGCGGCCCCGCCAATGCCTATGGGGGCGCCTATGCCCCCGGCGCTGGCCACCCCAGCCAATGGAGCGGCATGGAGCCGCCCCCCGGTTATGGCTACGGCGCACCAGGCGCGGGCTATGGCCCGCCGCCCGGCTATGGCACCCACTGGGGCGGCGCAGACCCTGGCATGGGGCCCGATGCGGAAGAGGCCTTGCTGACCGTGGGCATTTTGCGCCAGATGCTGGCCGGGGGCGGTGACCCTTACCAGGCCATGGTGCCGGTGGTGTCGGCCTCCGTGCCCTTGGCAACCCCCAGCCAACGTGCCCCGGTGTATGGGGCGCCTGTGGGGTCGCGCTATGGCGCGGCGCACGTTTCGGCCCATGAGGCCATGGACGACATTGCCGAACTGGAACGCCTGGTGGGCCGTTTGGCGGGCAGTACCCAGCCGGGCTATGTGCCCAGCGGGCACAGCGCGCCCCGCAGCCTGTACGGTGTGACCTACGGCTCAGCCGACGAAACCTCTCCCGCCATGGCCGCCGAAGTGGTGGCGCGCATGGTGGCGAATATTGCCCAGGATTCGCGCCTGCTGCCGCCAGTACAGCGTGCCGTGCAGGGCATGGAGCCTGCCATCCGCAAGCTGGTGCGGCACGACCCCCGGTTTTTCAGCGATGCCCAGCACCCGGCGCGGCGCCTGCTCGATGAGCTCACGCAACGCAGCTTGGCCTATACCGACGAAAAAGCCCTGGGTTTTCGCAATTTCATGCGGCTGGTGGACCAGGCGGTAGACCATCTGGCCCAAAAAGAAGACATCACCAGCCCGGCCCCGTTCGAGGCCGTGCTGACGGCCCTGGGAAATGCCTGGGAAAAGCACGAGCAAAAACTCCAGGCCCGCCGCGACGTAGAAAAGCAAGCGCTGCTCAAGGCCGAGCAGCGCGAATTGCTGGCCGAGCGCATTGGCGCCAATGTCCGTAAGCTCCCTGGCGTGGAAGACGTCCCCCCGGATCTGCTCGAATTTGCCGCCGGCCCCTGGGCACAGGTGGCCGCCCATGCCCAAACCCAGCAGCCCGAAGGCAGCGAGGGCGGCGACCCCGGTGGCTACCTGGCGCTGGTGCCCGAATTGTTCTGGAGCGTGCAGCCCGCCTTGGTGGGCGGCGACAAAGACCGTTTGGTGCAGCGCATTCCAGGCCTGTTGGCCAAGTTGCGCGAGGGGCTTAAATCCATCAAGCACCCTCCAGCGGAAACCAGCGCCATGATCGAACGCTTGGTGCTCTTGCACCAACGGGTGTTGGATGCCGTGGAATCCAGCCAGCAAGCAGCACTGGAAGAGGCCGCCCAGGCGGCCAAACCAAAGGCAGCCGAACAGGCTTCCGAGGCGCCTGCCAGCGCCTCAGGGGTGGATGTGGACTTGAGCGCGCCAACGCCCGAGGCCGCCGAAGCTGCACCCGAGCAGGCCGCCACGCAGGAAGACCCCTTCTACATTGGTGCCTGGGTTGATTTGGTCAGCAATGGCAAGGTGGTTCGCACGCAACTGACCTGGATCAGCCCGCACAACACCTTGTTCCTGTTTACCGGGGCCGATGGCAGCTCGCAGTCCATGACGCGGCGCATGCGTGACAAACTGGCCGCTGAAGGCTTGCTGCGCATTCTGCCACGCCAGCATGTGGTCGATAGCGCCATCGACGCCATGGCATCCTCCGGCCGCCGCAGGCGCTCGTCCCAGCGTAAAAGCTGAAAAGGGTTCAGCCCTGCCTGTGCCATGGCCCATCGGCCAGGCCGGGCAGGTGCAGGCCTTGTTCTGTGGTCAGGCTGCGGGCGTTTTGCACGGCGCGCAGCGTGGCGCGGGCTACGGCCTCGGCCGCCATGGCGGCCAGCAGCAACATACCGGGGTTGCGCCCGGCGCGGCCCGTGCCCAGGGCAAACAGGGTGTCGCCATCGAGCTGGGTGTGCACCGGGTTGATGCTGCGGGCCAATCCATCATGCCCCGCCACGGCCAGGCGCTGGGCCTGGGCTTTGGTCAGCACGGCGTCGGTGGCAATCACGCCAATGGTGGTGTTGGTGCCCGCCAGCAGGGATTGGGCCAGTTCGCCACGCAGCAGGGCTTGGCGCGTATCGGCCAGGTGCAGGCCGTCGGGCGTGCGTGCTCCGGCCACGGGTTGGGCGGTATCGGGGTCCAGCACATCCCCCAGGGCATTGCAGGCGATGAGTGCGCCCACGGTGATGCCATCCACATGCACCGAGGCGCTGCCGATTCCGCCCTTCATGGCGCGCTGCATGCCAAACATTTTGCCCACGCTGGCGCCTGTGCCTGCACCCACGCTGCCTTCTTGCGGATCGGCGCTGGACGCAGCGGCGCAGGCGGCATAACCGGCTGCTGCATCGGGGCGCACGCGCATATCGCCCACCATCAGGTCGAACAGCACGGCAGAAGGCACCAGGGGCAAGCGGCCTACGCCCACATCCAGGCCCACGCCTTGCTCTTCCAGCCAGCGCACGGCGCCGGTGGCGGCTTCCAAACCCCAGGCGCTGCCACCTGCCAAAACGATGGCGTGCACCTTGTCCACCAAATGGCAGGGGTCGAGCAAATCGGTTTCGCGTGTGCCCGGCGCCGCGCCGCGCACGTCCACCCCGGCCACGGCGCCTTCGCGGGCAATGACCACGCTGCAGCCCGTGGGGCGGCGTGTTTCGGTGTGATGGCCGACCTCGATACCGGCCACGCGGGTGATGCTGCCGGCGTCAACGCCGTTACTGCCGTTCATGCTTTTGGCTTGGTGTGGTAGCTGCTGAAAACCTGGGTGCTGCCGTCACGCTGGATGAGCAGCACATCGTAGGGGTCGCGCCGGTTGCCATAGACAGCGCCATCCATGCCGGGGGAGCCCACCGGCATGCCCGGAACGGTCAGGCCAATGGCTTGGGGTTTTTGGGCCAACAGGCGGCGTACATCGGCGGCGGGCACATGGCCTTCCAGGGCATAACCTTGCACCAGCGCCGTGTGACAGGAGCCCAGCTTTTGCGGAATGCCCAGGCGCGTCCTGGCGCCGGTATTGCCGGTTTCGTGCACGGTAAAAACAAAACCGTTGGCCTGCATGTGCTCCACCCAGTCCTGGCAGCAGCCGCAGCTGGGGTCTTTCCACATTTGCACGGGGGTGGCCGTGGGGCTGGCAGCCCATGCTGCAGCGCCCCAGGGAACCAAGCCTGCTGCGCCCAGCGCAGGCAACGTGTGGGCCAGCCATTGGCGGCGGTTGTGGGGGCGGGGGAGGGTAGAGGGCATAAGCGCAGGTGTCAAAGCTGGGTCACGGTATTGAATCTGTGCGAGTCGGCTGTAACGCAAAAGGTTCCGGTGGGATGTTTTGGGATTACGTTCCGGTATAGCGGCCTGGCCGGTGGTTGAGGGCCAAAACCAGGTTCAAGGCCACGGCGCCCAGCACCGACCAAGCCACACGCAGAGGTTCGACCACGGTCAGCGCCAGCAAAACAATCATGCAGTCCACGGCCATTTGCACCTTGCCCGCCCGCCAGCCGTAACGGTCTTGCAAATACAGCGCAGCAATGCCGATGCCGCCCAGGCTGGCGCGGTGGCGAAACAAGGCCAGAAACCCCGTGCCCATGGTCAACCCGCCAGCCAGCGCGGCGTAATAGGGCTCAATGCGGGCGACCTGCAAAAACTGGTTTTGCCATTCGGTGATCAGAGACAAGAGCACCACCGCAGCAAAGGTTTTGAGGGTGAATTCACGCCCCAGTTTGCGCAGTGCCAGCCAGTAGAAAGGCAGGTTGAGCACAAAGAAAATTTTTCCGAACCCGATGCCGGTGGCGTAGTGGAGCAAGAAAGCCAGGCCCGCCGTGCCGCCCGTGAGCAGGCCGGCGCTGGAGAAAAACGCCACGCCGATGGAGATCATCAAGACCCCGGTCAATATGGCCACAAGGTCTTCGGTGGCACTGTGCGGCTCGGCTGCGGGCGGGGTGGGGGCGTTCATGGTGCTGGGAGTGGCGAAACCCTGGATTGGAACATGATCCGCCTGGCGAACTTGGGTGCTGGCATGATGGCGTACCTTGGCTTACCCTTTGTGCACGCATGTCTGAGTCCACGCCCATCCACCGCATTGGCGAAGCGGCCCGCCTTTCGGGCGTCACGGCGGCCAATATCCGTTACTACGAAAAAGAGGGGCTGCTGACCGCCGGAGCGCGGGGCAGCAACAGCTACCGGCTTTACAGCGCCACCGATGTGCACCGCCTGCGCTTTATCCGGCTGTGCCGGGCCATGGACATGTCGCTGGATGAAGTGCGCACCCTGCTGGCGCTGGATTTGCGCTCCAAACCCGACTGCGACGCCGCTTGTGTGGCCATTGACGCGCATTTACTGCACGTGCGTGAGCGTTTGCAGGAATTGCAGGTGCTGGAACAAAGCTTGCAGGATTTGCGCAACTCCTGCGACGGCATGGACGCGCACTGCGGCATCATCGAAGCCTTGCACGTCCAGGCCGATGCCCAGGCGCAGACCATGCCTGTACGCCCAGGCAGCCATTTACGCCATGTTTGATGCTATTTGTTTAATAGCTGTTAGCGCTTGTTGATAGGGCGCCGGGTGGTTATTTACCCATAAGCCGGCTGGCTCGCTATCATGCCGCCATGCACATGCTTCTTGGTGTTCCCCGTTTGCATATCCGCCTGGGTCAGGCGGTGCTGCGCTGGGTGCAGGATTGGGGGCGCATCGTCTACCTGGGCGCGGTGGTGTGGGTGCTGGCCCTGGTGCCATCGAGCTACGGCCGCATGGCGCGGCGCCACCTCATGCGCCATGTCTATTTGGAAACGGCGCCCATCCTGCCCGGCTTTACCGTACTGGCAGCACTCTTGAGTTTGGTGCTGACGCGCATTGTGGTGGTCACTGCCCAAAGCTATGGCTTGACGGCCTACGCGCTGGAAATGGTCATCCGCGTGCTGGTGCTGGAGCTGATCCCGCTCACGGCAGCGCTGTTTGTGGCCATGCGCAGCACCATCCCCAACGGCGCCCGTTTGGCACAGCAGCGCAGGGCAGGGCACCACGACGTTCTGCGCCGCGCCGGGGCAGACCCCATCCGCATGGAACTGGGCCCCAGGGTGGCGGCAGGCATGTTTGCCTGCATCACCCTGGCTGCGCTGTCTTGCGTGGTGGCTTTGTTCATGGCGTACCTGGGGGTGTACGGATTGACCCTGGCGGGCTTGCCTGCCTACACGCGCATGTTTGGCCATGTGTTCTCGCCAGCGGTGACGCTGGTGTTCGGCATCAAGACCGTGCTGGCCAGTGCGGCTGTGGCGGTGATTCCGATGGCGTCTGGCATGTACGACCCGCCGTCGTCTGTGCCCGCGGGGGGCGGGCAGGGCGGGTTGGCGCGCATGTTTGCCGTTTTGCTGCTGATTGAGGTTGCCTCGCTCGTGGGCAACTATTACTGAAGGATGTTGCCTGCCCATGCCTGAGCCCACACCCCACCCAGTGCCGCCGCCAGACGACGATGCCTTGCTGCGCCCCGTGGCCCACCTGGAAGTCAAGGCCGTGGCTTTACTTTTGTTCTCTTTGGTGCTCATTGTGGGGTCGGCGCTGTATTTGCTCTACGCCCGTGGCGTTTTTGAGCCCACACAAACCTTGGTGCTGGTGGCCGATGATTCCGAGGGCGTGTCGGTGGGTATGGATATGACTTTTTCAGGTTTCCCCATCGGGCGGGTGCGGCGTATTGAACTGGCCGACGAAGGCAACGCGCGCATCATGATCGACGTGGCCCGCAAAGACGCGCACTGGCTGCGCGTTTCCAGCGTATTCACCCTGGTGCGTGGCTTGGTGGGGGGGACAGCCATCCGCGCTTATTCGGGCATGCTGGACGACGCCGCCTTGCCCGATGGCGCCGTGCGCCCGGTATTGCGTGGCGATGCGGCAGCAGAAATTCCCCAGCTCATGGCCACGGCCCGCGAGCTGATCGAGAACCTCAAGGCCCTGACCGCGCAAGACGCCCCCCTGGCGGGCAGCCTGTCCCAAGTGCACACCCTGACCCAGCGGCTGAACGGGCCGGGCGGGGCGCTGCAAGTGGTAATGGGCAATGAGCAGGATGCGCGCAAGGTGCTGGCCGCTTTGGACCGCACCAACGCCTTGCTCGCCCAAGTGCAGGGCCTTGCCCGCCAAACCGATGCCCAGGTGTTTGGCGCCCAGGGCCTGGTGCCCCAGTTGCAGGCCACCGTAGCGCAGTTGGGCGGTTTGTTGGCCGATACACGCGCCAGCCTTAAAAAAATGGATGCCGTGCTGGCAGAGGCCCAGGCCGTGGGCGCCAATGTGCGCGAGGGCACCAACGATTTGACCGCCCTGCGGGCCGAAGTGGAGTCCAACCTGCGCAAAATCGATAGGCTCATGGACGACATCCAGCGCAAATGGCCTTTTGCCAGAGACACGGAGATTAAGCTGCCATGACCTTACGAAAAGCAGGGCGCTGCATGCTTGTGCTGGCCTGTGCGCTGCTTGCCGCCTGCGCCAACCAGCCCCCCACCCCTGATTGGCAATTGCAAGCCCATGCAGCCAGCCAGCGGGCCGTGCAAGCCTGGCTCAGCGGGCAAGACCGGATCGCAGAACAAGAATGGACGCGCGCAAGGCAAGAAACGTCGCGCACGGGCAATTTGGCCTTGATGGCCCGCCTGGAGCTGCTGCACTGCGCTGCCCAGGTGGCCAGTTTGCAAGCCACCGACTGCCCGGCTTACCAGGCTTTGCAAGCCGATGCAGCGCCCGCCGAGCAGGCATATGCCGCCTATTTGCGTGGCCAAGCTCTAGAAGCCGC
Source organism: uncultured Simplicispira sp. (assembly GCA_964599265.1). Lineage (GTDB taxonomy): Bacteria > Pseudomonadota > Gammaproteobacteria > Burkholderiales > Burkholderiaceae_C > Simplicispira. The sequence goes on from CAZRFF010000008.1 coordinate 9,940, forward strand.
TCAGGCGGATTTGCTGCCTGCACACCAAAAAGCCGTGGCCTTGGGCGCTGACTTTGAGCGCTTAGACAAAGGGGCTGAGCCTTTGGCGCAATTGGTGGCGGCGGGCGTGTTGCAACGCCGGGGCTTGGCCACGCAGGCACTGGCGCAGCAAGCCACGGAATGGGCCTCAGCCCAGGGCTGGCGCCGGCCATTGCTGGCCTGGCTGGGCCTGCAATGGCGCATGGCCGAGCAGCAAGGCAATGCGCAAGAGGCTGCGCAACTGCAGCGCCGCATGCAGGCAGTGCTGAAAAACGGCAAACCCTAGCGCAAGCCTACACCGGCTTCCGTGGTGCGCTGGATCAGTTCAATCTTGTAGCCGTCAGGGTCTGTCACAAAGGCAATCACCGTGGTGCCGCCTTTGACGGGCCCAGGCTCCCGGGTGATGTTGCCGCCCGCAGCGCGGATGCGCTCACAAGCGGCATAGGCATCAGGAACGCCGAGGGCAATGTGCCCATAGGCATTGCCCAGGTCGTAGCTTTCCACGCCCCAGTTGTAAGTCAGTTCAATTTCGGCCTGGCCCGGATTACCGCCGTCAAACCCCAAAAAAGCCAGCGAATATTTGTACTCGGGGTTTTCAGAGGTGCGCAGCAGTTGCATGCCTAGCACTTGGGTGTAGAAATCAATGGAGCGCTGCAGGTTGCCTACGCGCAGCATGGTGTGCAGGAATCTCATGGTGGGATTGAGCCTTGTAAATGGCGGGTGTGGGTGAACTAGATACGATGTATAGACCATTATTTCCACTGCCCCGAAATAATAGCTTCATTCACGTTATCCACATAATCAACACCCTGTTCCCCAGGGCGCGAATACGCGGCATCGTTGGCAGCGGCAGCGCCACGCGATGGAACGGGCGCAGGTGCGGACGCAGCGGTCACCATGGGGGCCACAGCCCCCATACCCCCTACAAGCCGCGCTGGCGGGTTTCGACGCCGAGGCTCATGGCAGCGAAGGCCCTTACCGACATTCACCGGCAAGGGCCTTGGAGAGAGGGATGTGCCGAAGCGAGTTAAAGGCTCTTCAGCGGAACAACATCCTTGCCCTTGAAGGTGTACACCGTCACAGCCGACGACTTCAGGTCGTGCTTGGCGTCGTAGGCAAACTCGCCGGTCACGCCGGCGTATTTGCCGTTGGCGATGGCCTGAACGATCTTTTTGGTGTCTGTCGACTGAGTAGACTCGATTGCTGCAGCCAGCATGTGCATGCCATCGTAGAAGGCCGCTGCATAGGTCAGCGGGTCACGCTTGTACTCGGCGCGGTAGCGCTCCACGAACTTCTGGCCTTTGTCGCTCTTGTCCAACATCGAGCCGCCCTGGGTGCAGAACGTGTTCAGGTCGCCGGTGATTTGAGACAGAGTTGCGGTTTCTGATGAGCAGATGCCATCGCCACCCAGCAGGGGCGAGGAGATGCCCAGAGCACGCATTTGCTTGAGCAGCGGGCCGCCTTGCGGGGAGTAGCCGCCATAGAACACCGCATCGGCTTTCGATGCGCGGATGCTGGTCAGGATGGAGCTGAAATCCGTGGCCTTGTCAGTCGTGAATTCGTTGGCCACGACCTTGATGCCGAGGCGCTTGGCCTGCTCGCTGAACTCCCGCGCCACACCCTGGCCATAGGCCGTGCGGTCGTCGATCACGGCCACCGTCTTCACCTTCAGGTCCTGGGCGGCATAGGTCGCCATCTTGGAGCCGAGTTGGTTGTCGCTCGCGCCAATGCGGAACAGGCTGGAGTAGCCCAGTTCGGTGACCTTGGGGTTGGAGGCCACCGTCAGCACCACGATGTCGGAGTCGTTGAGCACACGCGCTGCGGGCACGGTCACGCCGGAGTTGTAGGGGCCCAGGACAAACTTCACCTTCTTGTCCGCCAGGGTATGGGCGATCTGGACGCCTTGCTTGGGGTCGGCCACGTCGTCATTGATGTCCAGCTCGAACACCACGGGCTTGCCGCCGAGCTTCACGCCCTTGGCGTTCAGCTCCTTGATGGCCAGCAATGCGCCATCGCGGTTGTCGCCGCCATTGGCGGCCTGCGGGCCCGTGACCGGGCTCATGAAGCCGACGCGAATACGTTCCTGCGCCTGGGCCGTTACTACCGCCAGGCCCAATGCCACAGCGGTCAGACTAAACACAATCTTTTTCATGGAAGCGTCCTAGTGAGTGAAAGAGGGTTGGGGCACGAAGATTGGATTCACCTGGTGCCCCATCAGGCGATGGAGATGCAGCGGTACACGGGCGAGTTCAGCGGACGAGAAAACCGTTCTTGAGCGGGTCCCGTTCATCCAGAACCCAGGTGCAGAAACCGGCGATGTGGGCTGTGCCAGAGACTTCGGGGATCACGGCGGGAAGATCGCCCACCGTGGTTTCCTGCAATACCCGGCCGCTGAATGCGGTCCCGATAACGGACTCGTTCACGAGTACCTCGTCCTTGCCCAAAAGCCCGCGCAGGTACAACTGCGCCACTCGGCCGCCGGTGCCCGAGCCAGTGGGTGAGCGGTCCACCTCGCGGTCAGCAAAGACGCAGCAGTTGGCTTGCGTTGATCCGGCGTGCCGGGGGGCGCCGTCGATGATGGTTCCGTAGATGTGGTTGATCTCGGGGATGTCTGGGTGAACCACGGGGAAGGCCGCGTTGGCAGCGATCTTCACTTCGGCCCCGAACTGCTTGAGCTGCTCGATCGAGGATTCGCGGATCTCCAGGCCATGGGGTTTGCCGCTGGTGTAGAAGTAGAAAGCGCCACCGTAGGCAATATCGCCGGTCACCTCGCCAAAACTCGGCGTGGTGACGGTGACGTCGCGCTTGTAGATGAACGAGGGCACGTTGACGAACCGCACGCCGTTGGCGTGTGCGCCATCCCACTTCACAAAAGCCTCAATGAAGCCACACGGGGCGTCGATGCCAACCCGCGTCTCGGGTTGTGTGCGCTCGACCCAGCCCAGTTCCACCGCCGCCGTGGCCAGCGCGATGACGCCATGGCCGCAGTGGTCACTGTAGCCCTCGTTGTGCAGGAAGATGATGCCGAAGTCTGCAGTGGGAGACACGGGCTGCGTCAGGTAGCCGCCGTACATATCCGCGTGACCGCGTGGCTCGAACATCAGGGCTTGGCGGATGTCGTCCGCATTCTCTAGCAGCCAGGCGCGGCGCTCCACGATGGAGTTGCCGGACAGCTTGGGCAAGCCCGACGTGACGATGCGAAAGGGCTCTCCGCCCGTGTGCACTTCCACTGTGCTGATGGTGCGAGTGATCTGCATGGTTGGTGTCTCTCGAAGAACGATGGAATCAGGCAAGGCCCAGCGACTGGATTGCCACTCGGGAGGCTGCGAGGTCCCAAGCGCCGGTGCCCACGCTTTTGAACACGGTGGCACGGCTGCGGTCGGGCTCCTCACGCAACAACGTGGCGAGCGAGCGCACGCTGTTCCAGTCCACGCCAGCGCGCATCAGATCGCCTGCTTCATGCCGGGCGCCGATGGGATCGTCCGCGTACAGCAGGCTGCTGTCGAGCGTGGCCTTGCCGATTTCTGCCATCTCAGGCTTGAAGGCTCCCACGCCCACGATCACCCGGCCAACCTTGCCCAACTGGTTGTACACAGGTTCTGTTGCGGTGGTCAGGGTGATCACGGCATCGACGGTCTCGGGAATCTCTGGCGGGCAAGGCTTGATGGTGCCCGTTGCCGACAGGCCAGCGCAGAAGGCGCTGGTCATGGCGTCGTCCACGCCCTTGACGAGCACGGTGCAGGTGGGGTGCAGTTCCTGGATGGCCTTGACGTGATGCCGCGACTGCACGCCCTTGCCGATGATAAGGATCTGCTGTGGCGCATGGCCGAGCAGCCGCTCGATGGCCAGCATCGACACGGCCGCCGTGCGGCGTCCCGTCAGTTCAGGCCCGTTAAGCTGGCACAGCGGTTTGCCGGACTCGGCGGCGCACACCGTCACGATCCCGTGAATCGTGGGCAGTTGCAGCGCGGCATTGCCCGGCTGCACGTTGACCAGCTTGTGAATGCCGATGTCGTGCGAGGTGGCGGGCATGCTCAGCATCACGCCGCCCGAGCCCAGGGGCACCACCATGCGTTCGGGGCTGATGATCCTGCCGTCCTGGTACTCGGTGGCAGCAATCGCGATGGCTCTCACCAGGGCGGAAAAAGGCAGAGCCTTGGCGGTGGCGGCTTGGTCGCACACCAGCAGACTGTGACTGGATGCTGCCGGGTTGAGGGTGCTTGTCATGCGAAAGAGCTTTCCTGTTGTCGTTGGGGCGCAATGGTGCATGCCCTGCTGCAGTGTTTGAAAAAGGTTTCATCAGAAACCAATTGCGCCAACATTGGTTTCTTGGATACCCCACTGCGAGCTTTCATGGGGGCCTGTGAGGCTCCGGATCATTTGCAGGGATGGTTTAATTTCACCCAATATTTTGCCAAAGTGGTTGTATTGTGATCCACGACCGCCGGATGGAAGTGTAGGGTAAACCCCTAAATTAGCTGAATCCGCCGCTTAGTTGTCTGCCTAATGGGACCAAAGTGGTAAGTTTTTCTAGACTCTTTGCCTTACAATAGGTCTTCTCATCCCTGGAAAAATTGGTAATGAAAAGAGACCAAGAGCCTTCGACGGAATTCCGTCCCAAGCAGATTTATGAGCAGGTAGCGGACCGCATCCGCAGTTCCATCCTGACGGGGGCGTTTCCTGCTGGCTCGCGCCTTCCTTCGGAGCGGGATCTTGCCCAGCGGTTGAAGGTGAGCCGTCCCGCCGTGCGGGAGGCCATTGGCGCTTTGCAGAACATGGGCCTTGTCGTGACGCGACACGGCTCGGGCACCTACGTGACCGACACGAGTACCGAGGCCGGCTTGCAGGACGATGTGGCGCCGCAGGCAGACTTCAGTCCGGTGAGCACGCTGGAGGTGCGTCTTCTCATTGAGCCCGCGGTCGCGCGTCTCGCGGCGCGCCGTGGCCGGCGCGATCCGGCTGCAGAGGAGTATTTGCGCCGCATGGCGGCGGTGCGGGATATCAACGATCCGGCGCAGCAGGCCCTGTGGTCGGAGTGTGATCGCCTTTTTCACCGGCAACTGGCCATGATGACCGACGACGCGCTGATGGCCCGGATTGCCGACGAGGTGGCCAAAAGCATGGACCAGCCCTTGTGGCATCGCCTGCGAGATGACGGCATCTACGACGAGGAGCGCATCCAGCTGTACGTGGCGGAACATCGGCTGATCTATGAGGCCATAGTCACGGGGGACGAGGATGCGGCTGCGTTCTATGTCGAATGCCACCTCAAGCGTGTCCGCAAGGACATTGCCACCCGTGAGTAGCTTTGTGCTGAACGCCGCGTAGGGCCCTCAGTCATGGGCGCGTTTGATCCTGATGCGTTGGAATGCCTGGCCGCCGTGGTGGAGGAAGGGAGCTTTGAGCGGGCCGCGCAGCGGCAGCTGATCTCCCAGTCAGCAGTGTCGCAGCGGCTCATGGAACTGGAGGCGCAGATTGGTGTCGCCCTGGTTGTGCGCAGCCGGCCCGTCAAGCTCACCACGGCCGGACAGTTGCTGCTCAAGCACGTGAAGCAACTGCGTGTGCTGCGGGCCGATCGCCGACGAAGCACCAGCCATCCCAGGACGGCCCCGGCAGCTCCATCCGGTTGAGCAGGCGCAGCAGCTTGTACGCAGCAAACGGGATGTCGTTTTTGCCGGACCTTGAACCGGAGCCCAAGCTGGGCGCGGGTTTCGGGGTCGAAGCGGGCCAGCTTCAGCCTCCGTTCGACTTGATACGATGTATATTATGTTAAATAATAAAAACGAACCGACACATCTTGGCCCACCCACTTACTCCGGCGAAAAAATGGCCTGCTGTTTGCGTGCGGTGGTTTCGTACTGCCGGGCTATGTTGCCGCAGACCAGATCGCACAGGGCGTACACCGATTCGTCCGCAATGCTGTAGAACACGCTGGTGCCACGGCTCTCGCGCTTGACCAGGCCTTGCTGCGTCATCAGCGACAGGTGGCGCGAGATGTTGGCCGCCGTGTAGCCGCACAGTTGGGCCAGGTCACCCACATTGCGTTCACCCTCGCGCAGGTGGTTGAGGATACGCAGGCGCGTGGGCTCTGCCAGGGTTTGAAAGTACGCCGCCACTTGCTGAAGCGCTTCGGGGGGAAGGTTTTTCATGACTCAATGGTGTGGAAAAGAGCTTTGGGGTATGGTGCGTTGCAGGGCCAATTTTACACCAGTTGACTAATTAGCTGTTTAGTTAAATAATTCAACGAACAACTGTTCTGCACACGGTGCAAAGGAGAAAGATATGACTTCGTGGCAAGTGGTTCGCCTTTTGGCGGGTACGTTCATCTTGTTGTCGTTGGCCCTGGGCATCCCCGGCAGCCCCCTGTTTGTGAGCCAATGGTTCTTGGCCTTCACTGCGTTTGTGGGCGCCAATTTGCTGCAAAGCGGTTTGACCAAGTGGTGCATGCTCGAAAACATTCTGCGTAAATTGGGCATCCAGCCAGGCTGCTGATTGGACGAATTGGGGCTACAGAATGCAAGGACCATCATCGCCCACCCAAGGCCCTGTACTGGTAGATGTGCGCTCACTGGGTGAATACCAGTCCGGCCATGTGGAAGGTGCGCTGCACGTGCCTCTGGATCGCTTGGTAGAGGACGCCCCTGCCCTGCTCCCAGATCTCAGCGCCGACGTGGTGCTGTACTGCCTGTCCGGCGCCCGCTCGCAAGTGGCCATGCACTGGTTGCAGCAAATGGGCTACACCCAGGCGCGCAATGGCGGATCCGTAGGCATGGTGGCCATGCAGACTGGGCGCGGCATCCAGCGCGGTGGCTAGTTTTAGGTTGGACCAACAGAAAGGAAAACCATGAGCGATAGCAATGTAAGCATCAGCCTGCGGCAACGGCAAGATTACAGTTTTGATGTGGATTTTGGCGCTGGCATTCCGGTGCTGGTGGCGGATGAGCCGGCACCGCTGGGTGCTGGTCAGGGGCCTTCGCCCGTGCAATTGCTGGCGGCGGCGGTGGGCAATTGCTTGTCGGATTCGTTGCTTTTCGCTCTACGCAAGTTCAAGCAAGCGCCCGAGCCGCTCCACTGCACGGTGGAGGCCGAGGTGGGTCGCAACGAACAAAAGCGCCTGCGCGTGCTGCAAATGACGGCCAGCCTCCATCTGGGCGTGCCTGCAGCGGGTCTGGAACACCTGGATCGGGTGCTGGAGACTTTTGAAGCCTATTGCACGGTCACGCAAAGCGTAGGGCAAGGTATTCCCATTGTGCTGAGGGTGTTTGACAGCACTGGCGCACAGCTCAAATAAATTTGAAAGAAAGGAACGCACCATGAAATTCAACGTGGGCGGCATTGACCGCATCCTGCGCATCGTCGTCGGTTTGGTGTTGATTGGTCTGGCCGCTACCGGTACGGTGGGCTGGTGGGGGTTTATCGGCATCGTGCCGTTGTTGACGGGCCTTTTCCGGTTTTGCCCGGCCTATGGGATTTTGGGCATGAACACTTGCCCGATGAAGCATAACGAATAACGATTCTCTCTCCTCTTGGTAAAGGTTTGAGCTGCTGGCGCTTGTTTTGCAAGCGTAAGCAGCTCTTTTTTTAGGAGCATGCACAGCCGCAACCGCAACCCTGCTCTTGGGCGGGGGCCTCTTGCTGCACCTGGTGCGCACGCAGGCCCAGCTTGGCCAGCAGTTGTTCATCGACGGCGACGTCGGGGTTGCCCGTCACCAAGAGCTTGTCGCCGTAGAAAATGGAGTTCGCCCCGGCCAGAAAGCACAGTGCCTGCACCGCCTCCCCGAGCTGCTGGCGCCCTGCCGACAGGCGCACGCGTGCCTTGGGCATGGTGATGCGGGCCACGGCAATCACGCGCACAAAATCGAGCGGATCGACCGGCTCGCTGTCGGCCAGCGGCGTGCCGGGCACGGGCACCAGGCTGTTGATGGGCACGGAATCGGGGTAGGGATTGAGGTTGGCCAGTTGCGCAATCAACCCGGCGCGGTGCACGGGCGCCTCGCCCATGCCGATGATGCCGCCGCAGCAAACGCTGATACCGGCGTCGCGCACGGCCTTCAAGGTATCGAGCCGGTCTTGGTACTGGCGCGTGCTGACCACGTCCTGGTAGTACTCGGGCGCTGTATCGAGGTTGTGGTTGTAGTAATCGAGCCCTGCATCCTTGAGCGCCAGCGCCTGGTGCGGCGCCAGCATCCCCAGGGTGGCGCAGGTTTGCAGGCCCAGGCCCTTGACGGCGCTGATGATGCCGCCCATTTTTTCAATGTCGCGGTCTTTGGGCGCACGCCAGGCGGCGCCCATGCAAAAGCGGGTGGCGCCGGCGTCTTTGGCGGCCTGGGCGGCCGCGGTGACTTCCTGCACATCCAGCATTTTTCCGGCTTTGACGCCGGTTTCAAACTCGGCCGACTGCGGGCAGTAGCCGCAGTTTTCCGGGCAGCCGCCGGTTTTGACCGACAGCAGCGTGGCCAGTTCGATGTCGCCCACCGGCCAATGCTGGCGGTGCACGGCCTGCGCCTGCCACAGCAGGTCCATGAAAGGCATGTCGAGCAGCGCCTGCGCGGCGGCGGTGCTCCAGGCCCCTGGCGCAGTGGGCGTGGGCGCGGCGGGGGCCATGAAT
>CAZRFF010000009.1:0-8605 GCA_964599265.1 uncultured Simplicispira sp.
ACCCCATGGCCATCATTGGGCAGAGCCAGAAAAACAAGCACATCAAGCTGGCGGGCAACGAAAAACTGCGCATCGAACGCACGCTGCCCGAACCCACTGCCCGTGCGCAAATGGTGCGCGATGTGCTGCGCAACCTGGGCCAGCCGCTGGCGGCATGACAAGCGCAAGCAGCTAGCAAAAAAGCAATGTGGATTGAAATTGCCCTCGCCTTGCTGGCGCTCCTGGCGGCCCTGGCGGCCCGCCCATGGCGTTTGCTGGCCAGCCAGCGCCCATTGGCGCACGAGTGCCACGGCAGGCCATCGGCCCTGTGGACGCCGCTGCTGGCCACACTGGTGCTGCTGCCCTGGGTATGGGCATTGCCCACGCTGCACGCCATGCCGCTGCAGTTGCAATGGTCGGGGGCTTGTCTGGTGCTGCTCATGCTGGGTTGGCCCCTGGCCGTGCCCGCCTTGCTGGCCGTGGGGGGCATGGCCGCATTGCTCTCGCCCGGGCTGGCCTGGCCGGATGCGCTGGCCTTGGCCGTATGGCAGGGCGTGGTGCCCGCCACGCTGGCGCTGCTGCTGGGCGCGGTGCTGCGCCGCATCTCAGGCACCCATGCACTGACCGGTGTACGGCTTTTTGTGTACGTGCTGGGCCGCGGTTTTCTGGGTTCGGCGCTGTGCCTGTTTCTGGCAGGGGCTCTTGCGCAGTGGAGCGGCCACACCCTGCCGGGCGTTGGCGGGCAGCTATCGCTGGTGGCGCGCTGGCTCATGGCCTGGGGCGACGCTGTGGTGACCGGCATGCTGTGCGCCATTTTTGTGGCCTTCAAGCCGCAATGGCTGGCGACGTGGTCGGATGTGCTGTACCTGCCCAAGCCCTGAAAGGACTGGTCAGTCTCACGCTTGGCCTGGGCGTGAAAATGAATAAATCAGGGCCGACTCATTCCTCATACGCACTCAACCCCGAAATCTCATGCCCCCGCGCCAGCCAATGCAGTAGCGGCCCCAGTTCTGCTTTACTCATCACCTTTTAGCCTTTCAGGTCTTTGCACCGATTTCTTCTCTGCCATCGCCAGCCGCCGCTCCACTTTCTTCACATCCTCAGCCTGTGGCAGGTTTTCCGGTCGAATACCGCGACTCAGCAAAGTTTTTCGCACGGCCTCGTTGTTGGTGACGTGCTCGTGGGAGATGGCTGGCTCACTGCTCATCTGATGCGCGCGGGCGTTGTGGATGGTGATTTCAGCGGCGAAGTCCTTGGCCTTCAGAACGATGGTAGGCGCGAAATCCGCCAGCGGGCGGCTGTCGGGCACCTGCCACTGGGCTTTCATGGCCTGGGTGCTTTTGCCGAACAGGGCGTGGTCGCCCTTGCTACGGATCAAGGCAAAGTTCTGGTTGCCGCCGGTCTGCTCGTAGATGACGTGCGATAACTCTTTTTCGGTGGCCGAGAGCTTTCGACGTGCTAGCACCCGTTCGGCTTCGAGCAGGCGCTGCTCAATCAGTTCGGCCCTGCGGGTCTGCACGGCGAAGTAGGTCTGCGCGAAGGCGATGGGCTGCTTCTTCGGGTCGCCGTTCTGGGCCACGAGGTAGCAGGCGTAGCGGGTGAGCATCACGTCGTCAATCTCGCGCTGGCTGCCGGAGCCGAGTTCGACCATTTTCCCGACGTCAGCAAAATGGTCGGCAATGGCGTGCCCAGACAGTTCGCAGGCGGTCTTGGCCTTGGAGATCACCCCTAGGAAGTTGTCCCACTTGCCGTAGCCCAACAGGTGTTGCAGGTCGCGCGCCAGCCAGTATTCGACGCCGCTTTCCGTGCGTTGAGCATGGCCCTCGAAGGTGGTCGTCAGGGTCTGGATTTGCTGTGGTTCCACAGTACGTTTCCTTCAAGATTCGGTGTCGGTGAGGTGAACGCGGTTGAGGGCCTCGAACTTCTGGCGGAAGTTGACCTCCAGCGCGGCGCGGTCGCGGATGTCGGGGCGGGGGGTGTATTTCAGCTCGGTGAGTTTTTCGAGCAGCTCGGTTTCGATCTGGCGTTCGTTCATGGTTCTGTTCTTTCAATCCGGCGACACGAGCGCCACGGTCGGGAAATAGCCCGCATACCTTCGCACATCCCGCGTCAGCACCGGCCAGCCTGCCACGGCCGCATGCGCACCAATGAAAAAATCGGCCAGCACGTTGGTCTTGGTGCCGCTATCCTCTCCGGTCTCGCGGCGGTATTGCACAAACGCTTTTCCGGCCAGGAACAGCGCGGGCCGGGGGATTTCCACCACGGAGATTTGCAGCGCGGCCAGGGTTTCGTCCAATGTCTCGACAGTGCTGAAGGTAAGCGACAGCTCGGCATAGATCACCGGGTTGATATGCAGGCGGTGGATCTGCGCCTGGGCACGCAGTTGGGCGACGGACCAATCTGCCCATTCGGGGTCATCCGCCAGCACGTCCACCAGGACGTTGGTGTCCACCAGCATGGCGGTCAGCCGCGCAGCAGGGCCATGAGGTCTTGCGTACGCCATGCCACGTCGGCCTTGCCGCGCGCGGCGTCGAAGCGGTCGGGCGGGGCCTTGCGGTTCTTGGGCTGGGCCTTGTGCAGCACCACTTCGCCGTCGCGGTTGAGGGCAAAGTCGATGGGCGTGCCGGGCACCAGGCCCAGCGCGTCGCGGATCTGCTTGGGAATGGTGACCTGGCCCTTGACGGTGAGCGTGGTGGACATGGCGGAGGCTCCTGTGCTTGTCTTACTGCATTCTAAGCAAGTAATACCAGATAATCGCGGATCATGACTCTCCTCCAAGCCACCGAATTCACCCCCGGCATCGTCATCCAGGGCATCACCCCCCCGCTGCGCCTGGCCGACTACAAGCTCATCGCTTTTGACATGGACTCCACGCTCATCAACATTGAGTGCGTGGACGAAATTGCCGATGCCGCCGGCCGCAAGGCCGAGGTGGCGGCCATTACCGAGGCCGCCATGCAGGGCGTCATCACCGACTACAAAGACAGCCTGCGCCAGCGCGTGGCCTTGTTGCGCGGCGTGCCGGTGGCCCACATGGACCAGGTGCTGCTGCACCGCATGCGCTACAACCCCGGGGCCCGCGAGCTGATCCATGCCTGCCGCCAAGCGGGCCTGGCTACTTTGCTGGTGTCGGGTGGGTTCACGTATTTCTCGGACCGGGTACGCGCCGACCTGGGCATCCAGTTCACACGCTCCAACGTGCTGGAAGTCGAAGATGGCCTGCTCACCGGGCGCATGGTCGATCAGGTGTGGGGCGATATTTGCGACGGTGCCGAAAAACGCCGCACTTTGCTTGAAGTCGCCGCATTGATGGGCATACGCCCAGACCAGACCATTGCCATGGGCGACGGCGCCAACGACCTGCCCATGATGGAGGCGGCGGGCCTGTCGGTGGCTTACCACGCCAAACCCTCGGTGCGCGCCCAGGCCCAGATCGCCATCCAAAGCGGCGGGCTGGACCGCCTGCTCGAAGTCATTCGCCCCTGAGCCCCATGCCAAGACCGCTGCAGTGGCTATGGGCCGCTTTAAGGCGCCGCTGGCGCGCCCACCTGCTGAACCTGCTCATGCTGCTGGCCGTGCTGGCTGGCGTGCACTGGTGGCAAACCCGCCACCTGCCCAGCGGCCCCATGCCCAACCTGGCGCTGGAACTGGCCAATGGCGAACGCACCACGCTGCACGAGTGGCAGGCACGCCACCCAGGGCGGGCGGTGGCACTGCACATCTGGGCGCAGTGGTGCCCCATTTGCCGGGCGGAAGAGAGCAGCATCACCCGTTTGCAGGCCGACCACCCGGTGCTCACCATCGCCATGCAATCGGGCTCGGCGGCCGAGGTGCAAAAGCTGCTGCACACCCGCGGCCTGCCATGGGCTACGGCGATTGACGCCCAAGGCGATATCGCCCTGGGCCTTGGGGTGCACGCCGTGCCGGTGTTCATGGCCATAGACCCCCAAGGCCGTATTACCGGCGCCTCGGTGGGCTACACCAGCGAATGGGCGATGCGCGCCCGCCTGTGGTGGGCCCGTTTATGAAGCGGCCACCGGCCGGGGCAAGCCCGGAATGAGTTGCACAGGCACCTCTCCGGCCACGGCCGCCGCAGGTGCCACGGGCACCATCAGGTCTTCGAGCGTGAGGGCATCGAGCACGGCGAAGAAACTGTTCATGGCCTTGCCCAGCACGCTTTGCAAGCGGCAATGGCTGCTCAGGCGGCAATGGTTGTTTTGCGGGTCAAAGCACTCGACCACCACAAAATCGGACTCGGTCGCGCGCACCACGGCGCCCACGTTGATGTCTTGGGCGGGCCGCATCAAGCGCATGCCGCCGCCGCGCCCGCGCGTGGTGTCCAGATAGCCCCGGGCAGAGAGGTCTTGCACGATTTTGGTCAGGTGGCTGCGCGAAATGCCGTACGCATCGGCCACCTCGGTAATGGTCACGGGCTGCGCCCGCCCATCGCAGGCAGCACAGTACATGAGCACCCGCAGGGTGTAGTCGGTCCACTGGGTTAATCGCATGGCGTTTGCTTTACCACAAAATAAACAAGCATATCCGATGCATTTTATTGAATAAAATAGTCAACAAAAATACCCCTTTCTTAGGACATACCCCATGAACGCCCCCCTCCCCGCCCAGTCGATAGGGCAAATCGCTGTGGAGCTGCCCGGCGCCACCGCCGTGTTCCGCCGTTTGAAGCTCGATTTTTGCTGTGGCGGCCACCTGAGCCTGGCCACTGCCGTGGCCGAAAAAGGCCTGGATCTGCAGGCCGTCGTGGGTGAGCTCGCCAGCCTGCAGCGCCCCGCCGAGGCCACGGGCATTACCGAGCCCTCGGCACTCATCGACCACATCCTGGCGCGCTACCACGAAGTACACCGCGCACAACTGCCCGAACTGATCCGCATGGCCCAGCGCGTGGAAACCGTGCACCGCGCCAACCCCGATGTGCCCGCCGGGCTGGCCCAGCTGCTGGAAGAAATCCACCAAGAGCTGGTCACCCACATGCACAAGGAAGAGGCCATTCTGTTCCCCATGCTCAAGTCCGGCGGCAACCCCTTCGTGGGCCAGCCCATCAATGTGATGCGTGCCGAGCATGTGGAACACGGCGCCGCGCTGGAGCGGCTGGCCGCACTCACCAACGACGCCACCCCGCCTGCAGGCGCCTGCAACACCTGGCGCGCCCTCTACAGCGGCATCGCCCAGCTGAACGACGACCTGATCAACCACATCCACCTGGAAAACAACGTGCTGTTCCCGCAGTTCGAGGCCAAGGCCCAGCAGGCCATGGGCGGCGGCGGTTGCGGCGGCTCGGGCGGCTGCGGCTGCAGCTAAGGCGCCGCCCTACCCCCTGCCCCGCAGGGGGTTGAGCAGGGGGCGCAGGCCGTTGTGGTCTATCTCGCGCATCAAGGCCAGCAGGCGCCCCAACTCGCCCCGCGGGTAGCCCTCGCGCGCAAACCAATGCAGGTAATTACCGGGCAAATCGGCAATCAAGCGGCCCTGGTATTTGCCAAACGGCATGCTGACCTGCACCAGCCGCTGCAGCAACTGCGGATCCAGATGGGGTACAGGGGTGGAGGCCATGGGTGGCGGGCTTTGTAGGATGGTGGGCCTGCATTGTCAACGACGGTGCCCGGGTGGTGCGGGAAAATACCAAGCAAAAAACCAGGCCCACCCCTAACAAGCGCTGCCGCCAGTGCCACAATGGGCTCAAGGGGGCTTTTGGATGGTTTCCGTACCCACCGACCTGTCTTTGCTGCAAGTTCTCCCGGTTGCCGTCCTCGTGACGCAAGAGGGGGTGGTTCGGTATGCCAACCCCGCCTGTTTGGTTTTGTTCGAGGCCGATGCACCATCGCAATTCATCGGACACCCCTCGTCGAATTTTGTCCATCCTTTTGACCAGCAGCGCTCCAACCAGCGCATCCAGACCGAAGCGCACACCGGCAAAGTAGGCGCGCCCAACAAATCGGCCAAAATCCGCATACAAACCTGCCAAGGAAATTTGCGCATGGCCGTGTTCACCAGCATGGCCATTGAGTGGGAAGGCCAACCCAGCGTCATCAGCTGCGGCATCGACATGACGCACCAAAGCGAGGTGGAGGCCCAGCTGCGCGAGAGTGAGCAAAACTACCGCCGCCTGTTCGAGAACATGCAAGACGTGTATTACCGCACCAACGCCCTGGGTGTGGTGCAAGACGTAGGGCCTGCCGTGCGCCTTGTGCTGGGCTTTGAGCCCGAAGAAATCATCGGCCGCACGGCAGAGTCCTACTACCCGCAGAGCAGCGACCGTGACGCCTTCAAAGCCGCCATCGCTGCCCATGGGCGTGTGGCCGATTTTCCGGGACAGATGGTACGCAAAGATGGCCAAGTCATCGACATTTCCATCAGCAGCCATGCATTTTTTGATGCCGACGGCCAGTTTGCCGGCATCGAAGGCATTTACCGCGACGTGACCCAGCGCAAAAACCTGGAACGCCAGCTGCAGCACATGGCCAGCACCGACGCCCTCACCGGCACGGCCAGCCGCCGCGCTTTCCTGGATTACGCAGAAGCCGCCTTCCAACACGCCCGCTCTGAAGGTTTGCCACTCACGCTGCTGATGCTGGACCTGGACCATTTCAAGCACATCAACGACAGCCTGGGCCACCTGGAAGGCGACCGCGTGCTCACCCATTTTGGCCTGGTCGTTCATGACCTGCTGCGCGCCGATGACACTGTGGGGCGGCTGGGGGGTGAAGAATTTGCCGTGCTGCTGCCTGGCACGGATGAGAGCGACGGCGCAGCCATTGCCGACCGCATCCTACAACATGTGCGCAGCATGCCCCTGAATGGCCTTGCCGGGCACATTACCACCAGCATAGGCCTGGCCCATCTGCGCACCGGTGACGACAACCTCACCACCCTGTTGGGCCGGGCCGACCAGGCGCTTTACCAGGCCAAACGCCTGGGGCGTGACCGCTGGGTGCGCGGCGACTGACCGCCCTCCCACCCAGCGGCACGTTTTATAACGCGCTGGCCAAGCGCGCCACACCTTCGCGGATCTTGTCCACATCGGCCGTGGCAAACGACAGCCGCAGCGTGGCATGGTCGGGGTTGGCGCAATAAAACGGCGTACCCGGCACAAAGGCCACGCCTTTGTCGATCGCTTTTTTGGCCAGCACGTTACCGTCTGCCACCTTGCCGCCTGCCCCCGTCAAACGGGCCCACACAAACAAGCCGCCCTGGGGCTGCACAAACGCAATGGCGTCGCCCAATTCCTTGCGCAGCGCATCGCCCATGGCCTGGGCCCGCTCGGCGTACACCTGGCGCACATGGGCCAGGGTGGCGGGCATGCGCCCGGCCTTGAGGTATTGCGCCGCCGTGGCCTGGGCAAAAGTGCTGGTGTGCGCGTCCGAAAACTGCTTGCACATGGTGGCCTTGGCCAGCAGCGCAGGCGGGGCAATGAGCCAACCCACCCGCAGGCCGGGCGAAAGCACTTTGCTCAAACTGCCACAGTGCACCAGCAGCTCACGGCTGCCCGGCACCTGGTTGGAGAGCGCCAGCAGGCTGGGGGGCGGCGCATCGCCAAAATACAGGTCACCATAGGGGTCGTCTTCGACGATCACGGTCTGGTACTTCACCGCCAGTTCCAGCACTTTTTTGCGCCGCTCCAGGCTCAGCATGGCGCCGCTGGGGTTGCCAAAAGTGGGAATGAGGTAAACAAATTTTGGCTTGTGTTCTGCGATCAGTGCTTCCAGCGCATCGGTTTGCACACCATTGCCATCGATGGGCGCGCTGATGAGTTGCGCGCCATAGAGGCGAAAGCACTGGATGGTGGCCAAAAAGGTCGGGCCTTCCACAATGACCTTGTCGCCAGGGCTGATGAGCGTTTTACCCAGCAAATCCAGCGCCTGCTGGCTGCCCGTGGTGACGATGAGGTTGTCGGGCGCCACGCCCTGTGCACCCTTGCCCGCCATGAAGGCGCTCAACTGTTCGCGCAGCGGTTGGTAGCCTTCGGTGGCTCCGTATTGCAAGGCGCCACCGGCCTCTCCATCCAGCGCCTGGTTGACGGCGGCGCGGATGCCGTCCACATCAAACATGGCGCTGTCTGGAAAGCCCCCGGCAAAGCTGATGATGCCGGGCTTGCCCAGCAGCTTGAATAGTTCGCGGATGGCGGAGGTCTCGACGTTGTTGAGGCGATCGGCAAATTGCATGGCAAAGCTCGCGGTGGTGGATGGAAGATGTGGCATTGTCGCCAATTGGCGTGCAGCTTTCATGCGCAATGCGCTTGGGCAAGCGCATGCGTGCCGATGCCGTGCCGCACGCCCTGTGGGGGGCAGCGGTTTGCGCCCGCCCGCCTGGATTTACAATAAAAAAGCGTGTTTGCGCTCATGCAACAAGCGCTATTAGCTATTATTTTAAGAGTATTCAATGCATTTCAACCTGCCCGAAATTGAATCCATCGAAGACGCCGCGCTGAGCGCGCGCTTGCAATCTCGCATCGACAACAAGACCAAACCCCTGGGCTCTCTGGGCCGGCTGGAGGGGGTGATGCTGCGCCTGGGTTTGATTTTTGGCACGGAAACCCCCGAGCTGCACGCCCCGCAAATGCTGGTGTGCGCGGCCGACCATGGCCTGGCGGCAAGGGGGGTTTCGGCCTTTC
>CAZRFF010000009.1:8615-18302 GCA_964599265.1 uncultured Simplicispira sp.
AACTTTTTGGCCGGGGGCGCCGCCGTGAGTGTGCTGGCCCGCCAAAACGGTTTGCAGCTTACCGTGGCCGATTGCGGTGTGGCCCGTGCCATTGCCGAACGCGAAGCGGCGCCAGGTGCGCCGCGTCTGGTGTCCTGCCGCATTGCGGCGGGCACGCAAGATGCGAGCACCGGCCCCGCCATGGCGGCAGAGCAGTGTGCCCAAGCGCTGGCCAACGGCATGGCGTTGGTGCGCAATATGCCGGGCAATGCATTGCTGCTGGGCGAAATGGGCATTGGCAATACGTCGGTGGCTTCGCTGCTGTTGGCGCGCCTGGGGGGCGTTCCCCTGGTGCAAGGAACAGGGGCGGGGGCGGGCCTGGATGCCACAGGCATTGCCCGCAAGCAATTGGTGCTGGAGCAGGCGCTGGCCGCCAACGAAGGGGCCACCGAGCCCCTGGCCGCACTGGCTGCCTTGGGCGGGTTTGAGGTGGCCACCCTGGCGGGTGCCGTGCTGCAGGCAGCGGCAGAGCGCCGCGTGATTCTGGTCGATGGTTTCATCACCGGCGCTGCCGTGCTGGTGGCCAGCCGTTTGCGGCCGCATGTGCTGCAGCGCTGTGTGTTTTCGCACCGCTCGGGCGAGCGCGGCCACAGTGCGATGCTGGCGGTGCTGCAGGCCGAACCCTTGCTCGATCTGGGCGAAGGCTCGGGGGCGGCGCTGGCCTGGCCGCTGCTGGAGTCTTGCTGCCGCATCTTGCGCGACATGGCAAGTTTCGAGTCCGCTGGGGTGTCGCAAAAAACGGCCTGAACGCCCCCTTGGCAGCATCCAAGGCCTACGCCACGCGGCTTTGGTTGCGGCCTTGTGCTTTGGCATCGTAGAGCGCCCCGTCTGCACGCGCCAGCATGGCGTCCAGCGTATCGGAGGGGCCAATCCAACCCGTCAGGCCTATGCTCAGTTTGCAATCCAGCGCGTGGCCGGTGGCCAGCGCAGCGTGGATGCGGTCGGCCACCACCAGCGCATCCTGCGCGCTGGTCTCTGGCAGCAGCACCATAAATTCCTCGCCGCCATAGCGCCCCAGGCGGTCGGCGCGGCGCAGTGCGGCTTGGGCGCATTGGGCAAAGTGCACCAGCACCGCGTCGCCATGCTGGTGGCCATAGGTGTCGTTGATGGCTTTGAAATGGTCCAGATCCACCATCATGATGCAAGGGCCCTTGCCCGTCCGCTGGCAGCGCACCAGCTCGTCCTCAAAGCGTTGCAAGAGCGCGCGGCGGTTGAGGGTGTGGGTGAGCGGGTCATGCGTGGCCAGGTGCTCCAGCTCCACCACCAGGCGGTCGGTGGCCATGAGCACGGCGGCAATGGACAGCATGAGCACGGTGAGCACATAAGCGCCGATGTACAGGGTTTGGAGAGGGGTGGATTCCAGCAAACCGTCGCCCGCCATGCCCATGGTCACGGTGAGGAAGCGAAAAACGAGCACCGCAATGTGCACGGCCAGAATGATTTGCACCATGCGCACAGGCAGGCGCTTGCTACCGCAGCGCCACATAAAACGCAAATTGGCCATATAGACGGCGATCATCACCGCCGTAAAAATGGCCAAGCGCCAGCCGTAGTGGGGGTGCAGATCGGTCAGCACCCAAAAGACCAGCAGGGAGACTGCCAGCAAGGCGCTCCACCCCCGCCATTGCACCGTTTGCCCAAAAAACAGCCTGCACCCTGCGTAGTAAACGATGGAGCCCAGCATGAGCAGCACATTGGCCAGCACCAGGGTGACGGCATCTGGCAACCTGCCCCGGGCGCCAAACAGCACCGAGGCCACCAGCCAGATCGCTGGCGCTGCGGCCCAGTACCCCACGCCACGGATGCTGCGGGGGTAGTGCCGCCGCATGAAAAACAGCACCACCGACATCAGCGCCGCCATGACGGTGGCCACGGCGATCATGGAGCGAGGGTCCAGCGCAATCATCGGGCAATGGGCTCAGGGCGCGGGCGTCTTGGGGGCGTAATCGCAGTATGCCGCCACTTTGCACTCCCAACAGCGGGGTTTGCGCGCCTGACACACATAGCGGCCCAGCAGTATGAGCCAGTGGTGGGCATCGGTGGCGTAGGCGGCAGGCACCCGCTGGAGCAATTGCAGCTCCACTGCCAGCGGGGTTTTGCCTGGCGCCAGGCCCGTGCGGTTGCCCACACGAAAAATATGCGTATCCACTGCCATGGTGGGCTGGCCAAAAGCCACGTTGAGCACCACGTTGGCCGTTTTGCGGCCCACGCCGGGCAGTTGCTCCAGTTCTTCGCGGGTGCGGGGCACCTCTCCGCCATACCGCTCGACCAGGATGCGGCAGGTTTGCAGCAAATTCCTGGCCTTGGTGCGGTACAGGCCTATGGTTTTGATGTGGTTTTCCAACCGCTCCAGCCCCAAGTCCAGCAGGGCCTGGGGCGTGTTGGCCACGGGGAACAGGCGCCGCGTGGCCTTGTTCACGCCCACATCGGTGGCCTGGGCCGAGAGCAGCACGGCGGCCAGCAACTCAAAAACGCTGGTGTACTCCAGCTCCGAGACAGGTGCTGGGTTGGCAGCCCGCAAGGTGGCAAAAAAAGCGTCGATCTGGGCGGCTTGCATGGGGGTAGTGTAGGGGTTTGCTCCTGTTTTTGCTGGGGAGACCTATCCAACTGAGGCACACTTGCGGCCATGAAACAAGGCGTATTGGCACGGGAACTGTTGCAGCAATTGGCCAATGGCGAGGCCTGTTCCGGCGAGGCGCTGGCCGACCGGCTGGGCATCACACGCGCAGCCGTCTGGAAGCACATCGACGCACTGCGCGCCCTGGGCCTGCCCGTCGCGGCGCGCACCGGGGTGGGCTACCAACTGCCCTGGCCCGTCCAACTGCTGGATGCCAACCGCATCCAGGCGGCGCTGGCCCAGCCCTGCCCCCCCGTCCATGTGCATTGGCAGCTCGATTCCACTCAAAACGAACTGGTGCGCATCGCCCCCGCGGCACCCGACCTGACCACCGTGCTGGCCGAAAGCCAAACGGCTGGGCGCGGGCGGCGCGGGCGGCATTGGCAGTCCCCCCCAGGCATGGGTATTTCGCTGTCGTGCCTCAAGCGTTTTGATTGCGGGCCAGGGGCGCTCACCGGCCTGTCCATTGCCATGGGCGTATGCACCGTACAGGCCCTTGCCCAGGCCACGGCCCTCGTCCAACTGCAGCTCAAATGGCCCAACGACGTGGTTGCTGCGGACCACAAACTGGCCGGCATTTTGATCGAGGTCGATGGCGAGTACGACGGCCCCTGCACCGCCCGCATAGGCCTGGGGCTGAACCTGCATCTGACGCCCGAAATGCAGGCCGATGTGCAGCAGCCCAGCACCGATCTGGCCGCCCTCTGCGGCGCAGCCCTACCCGAGCGCAACGGGCTTGCGGCACGGCTCATCACCCACCTGCATGCAGGACTGCTGCGCTTTGAGCGGGAAGGATTGGCTGCCTTTGCCGAAGACTTTGCCCGCCTTGACAGCCTGGCGGGCCAGCCGCTGACCGTGCACAGCGCCCAGGGAGCGCAGCAGGGCGTGGGCCGCGGCATTGACGAGCGCGGTGCGCTGCGCGTGCAAATGGACGAACGCCTGGTCAGCGTCTACAGCGACGCGGTATCGGTACGGCGCTAGGGCAGCGCAGCGGCGTTGGCCGCGGCAATGCCCCAGCGGGCCAGGGCGGCATCATCGCTCACCCGCGCATCCACCCAGCGCGCGCCCTCGGGGGTCTGCTCTTTTTTCCAGAACGGCGCTTGCGTCTTGAGGTAGTCCATCAAGAATTCGCAGGCCTGAAAACTCTCGCCCCGGTGGCTGCTGGTCACCGCCACCAGCACGATCTGGTCCAGCGGAGCCAGCAGGCCCACACGGTGGATCACCCGCGCCCCCAGAATGGCAAAGCGGTCAAAGGCCGCATCCACCATGGCTTCAATGGACTTTTCCGTCATGCCGGGGTAATGCTCCAGCTCCATGCTGGCAACGGCATCGCCTTCATTGCGATCGCGCACCGTACCGACAAAGCAGCACACCGCCCCCACCCCCGGGTTGCCCGCACGCAAGGCGGCCAACTCGGTGGAAACGTCGAAATCTTCGGTCTGGATGGATACGCGGGCGGCGGGCATGGTGGAGGCAGTCAAACAATGGGGCAGTCCGCTATTGTCGCTACCATCAGCGTCCATGCACGACGACAACCAAATTTTCGTACCCCCTTCGTTCACGGCGCTGCACGCCGATGCGCGAGGGCGGCTGCAATCCACGGCCCAACAGGTGCGAGAGCGCTACGAATGGTGCGAAGACCTGGCCTGCCAGCTGGTAGAGCAGGCGGAGCGCCTCTACCACGTACAGGTGCCATCAGAAACCGAAATTTTGCGTCGCATCCACGCCGGGCTGAATGCCCCTGGCGCAGGCTCCAGCCCAGCAGAGGCCACCTGGGTGGTGCAGCGCCTGGCTGAATTGCTGCAATGGCCATGCCCGGAGCTCAGTGAGGATGGCGCGGCAATATCGCCACGCGAAGACTGATTGCCCAAAACAACTGGAGGCTCGGCACGCCGAAGGCTACCCCCCCGTTACCGGCGGAAAGAACGCCACCTCGGCCCCCGCACGCAGGGCGGCCTCCCCATCCACCAGCGCCTGGTCCAGCGCCATGCGCACGGCCTTGCCGTGGGCCAGGGCGCTGGCGTAACCGCCGCCACGGGCGATGATTTCATCGCGCAAGGCGCCCACGGTGGCTGCGGAGGTATCCAGCGTCTCGCTGCCCTGCCCTACGGTTTCGCGGATAGAGGCGAAATAGCGCACTTCGATCTTCATGCGAACAGCTCCGAAAACGGAATGAAGCGCACCCTATCGCCGCGTGCAATCGGCTGGCCGGGGGCGCAATCGATCACCCCATCACCCCACACGGTGGAGGTCAGCACGCCCGAACCCTGGTTGGGGAACAAATCCAGGCCGCCCGCCGCATTGCGGCGCACGCGCAAGAATTCGCGGCGCTTGTCGGCCCGGGGCCAGTCAAAATCGGCACGCATCTCGATGGGCACCAAGGACACATCGCGCACGCCTTGCAGGCGCAGCACAAAAGGCCGTACCAGCAGCGCGCAGGTCACCAGGCTGGCCACAGGGTTGCCCGGCAGGCCCAGAAAATGCGCCTGCCCCACGCGCCCGCAGGCAAAGGGTTTGCCCGGTTTGATGGCGATGCGCCACAGGTCGAGGCTGCCCAGTTGCTGCACGGCGGGTTTGATGTGGTCTTCTTCCCCCACCGATACGCCGCCGCTGGTCAAGATCACGTCGTGGCCGGTGCTGGCCTGGCGCAGGGCCTGCACGGTGGCTTCGCGCTGGTCGGGCACATTGCCCAGGTCGGTCACCTCGCAACCCAGGCGGGTGAGCAATGCGCGCAGAAAGAACCGGTTGCTGTTGTAAATGGCCCCGGGGGGCAGCTGCAAGGGCGCTACCGTGCCAGGCATGATGAGCTCGTCGCCCGTAGAGAACAACGCCACCCGCGGGCGGCGCACCACGGCCAGTTGCGCTGCCCCCACGCTGGCCGCCAAACCCAGCGCGGGCGGTGTGAGGCGCGTGCCCGCAGCCAGCACCACAGCCCCCTGGGCGATGTCTTCGCCCGCACGGCGGATGTTTTTCCCCAGGGTGGGCGGCACTTGCACGCGCACCTGGCCTTCGCCTTCGGCGGTACAGGCTTCCTGCATGACCACCGCATCGGCCCCTGCGGGCACGGGCGCGCCGGTAAAAATGCGTGCGGCCGTTCCTGGCTGCAGGGGGGCGCCACTGCTGCCCGCTGCAATGCGCTGGGTGACTGGCAGCACCACCCCCGCCTGGGGCACATCGGCCACGCGCAGGGCATAACCATCCATGGCGCTGTTGTCGTGCGGGGGAACCTGCAGTTCAGAGACCAGATCCTGCGCCAGCACGCGCCCGTCGGCGTCAAAGGTGGCAACGCTTTGCACCTCGGTGCTGGCCTGGGCCCTGGCCAGCAAGGTCGCCAGGGCTTCGTCCAGCGGCATCAGTCCTGGGGTGAGGTTCATGGTGCGCTCCTTGGCCCTGGTGCATAAGCAAAGCGCCCGCCCTGCGCCAGCAGCCATTGGGCCACCTGGGCGGGCTGGTTCAGGTCGAGCACCGGCAGCGCCGTGGCCACCGGCAGGCGGGCTGCATCGTCGGTGGCAATGGCCACGATGGCATCGTCCTCGGGGTAGCGCACGGGCCGGGCCTGATCGTCGGCCGCAGGCTCGCGCCAGACTTCCACCTTGGAGATCCCGCTTTCCTTGAACCCCTCGACCAGCACCCAGTCCACACTGGGGTCAAGCTCGGCAATCATCTGGTGCACGGTGATCTGTGTGGGCTGGGCAAATTCGCGCACCAGCGCCAGGCGCATGTCAGACGCAATCACCACCTCGCTGGCACCGGCCTTGCGGTGGCGCCAGGAATCCTTGCCAGGGTGGTCAATGTCGAAACGGTGGTGCGCGTGTTTGATCACCGACACCTTGAGCCCCTGCCGGCACAGCAGGGGAATGATTTGCTCCACCAGCGTGGTCTTGCCACTGCCCGAATACCCGGCAAAGCCGATGACCTTCATTCAATGCTCCCAAAAACAGAGCGCCTTGCGCCCAGCAGACGGGCGCCAGAAGCCCCTTTGACGTCAAACGCAGTGGCGGGTGATATAGGCCTTGACCTGCTCCACATCAGCAGGCATGGCGTGCACACGCTTGGGCAGATCCTCTATGCCCACGAACTTGGCCGGCCGCTCGGGCGCGCGGCCCAGGGCTTCTTCGATGGTGGCAGCAAATTTGATGGGCAGCGCGGTTTCCAGCACGATCATGGGCACGGATGCATCACCGCAGTGCTCGCGCGCCACCTTGACGCCATCGGCGGTGTGGGTGTCTATGGTCACGCCGTATTGCGCATGCGTGGCGCGGATGGTGGCCAAACGGTCAGCGTGCGTGCTCTTGCCGCTCTCAAAGCCATACTTGGCGGCGGCATCGGCAAAACAGGCGTCCTGGCTCAGGTCAAAGCGGCCGTTTCGGGCCAGTTGCGGGCCAAACAGATCTGCCGTGCGCGCGGCATCGCGCCCCAGCAGGTCGAACACAAAACGCTCAAAATTGCTGGCCTTGGAAATGTCCATGGACGGGCTGGACGTTTCATGCGTATCGCTGCTCCCGCGCACACGGTAAATGCCTGTGCGGAAGAACTCGTCGAGCACATCGTTCTCGTTCGTCGCCACGACCAGTTTGGCAATGGGCAGGCCCATCATGCGCGCCACATGGCCCGCGCAGACGTTGCCAAAGTTGCCGCTGGGCACGGTGAAGGACACTTTCTGGCGGTTGTTTTCTGTCGCCTGGATGTAGCCAGCAAAGTAGTACACCACCTGGGCCAAGAGGCGCGCCCAGTTGATGCTGTTGACCGTGCCGATCTTGTAC
Source organism: uncultured Simplicispira sp. (assembly GCA_964599265.1). Lineage (GTDB taxonomy): Bacteria > Pseudomonadota > Gammaproteobacteria > Burkholderiales > Burkholderiaceae_C > Simplicispira. Next base: position 16,035 of record CAZRFF010000009.1, read on the forward strand.
TGGCGCTTGAACGCGAGGTCGTTGGAGACGGCCTTGACGATGTCCTGGCAATCGTCGAACACGCCTTCGATGGCAATGTTGTGGATGTTGGCGTCTTGCAGGCTGAACATTTGCGCCTGCTGGAAAGGGCTCATGCGCCCTTGCGGGCTGGTCATGAAAACGCGAATGCCCTGCTTGCCGCGCATGGCGTATTCGGCAGCGCTGCCGGTATCGCCGCTGGTGGCGCCCAGGATGTTCAGCTCCTCGCCGCGCCGCGCCAGTTCGTACTCGAACAGATTGCCCAGGAGCTGCATGGCCATGTCCTTGAAGGCCAGCGTGGGGCCGTTGGACAGCGCTTCCAGCCACAGGCCGTTTTCCAGGTGGCGCAGGGGCACGATCTCGCCCGTGCCGAACACCTCGGCGGTGTAGGTCTTGGCACACAGGGCCTTCAAATCATCGGCTGGAATGTCGTCGATGTAGAGCGACAGGATCTGGAACGCCAGTTCGGCGTAGCCCTGCTCGTGGTACGCCTTGCGCAGCTGGGTCAGCTGGGCGTCGTCGATCTGTGGGTAGCGCTCGGGCAGGTACAGCCCGCCGTCGGGCGCCAGGCCTTCGAGCAGGATGTCGCAGAAATGCTTGCGGTCCGGGTGGCCGCGCGTGGAGAGGTACAGCATGGCGTTCGTCCTGCTCGGTGATTAGTTCAGCTCTTCCTTGCGGATGCGCGTGATCGGCGCCAACACCGTAGGCAAGGCCTGCATCTGGGCGATGGCGCCGTCCATGGTGCCTTCGCGCGTGTCGTGCGTGAGGATGATGAGGTCGGTTTGCGTAGACCCTTCGCCGCCCACCTCGTCGGCCTCGCGCTGCAGCACGGCATCGATGCTGATGCCCGCCGTGGCCAGGATGCCCGTCACCTGGGCCAGCACGCCGGCCTGGTCGGCCACGCGCAGGCGCAGGTAGTAGCTGGTCACCACCTCGGCCATGGGCAGCACGGGGAGCTGGTCCTTGGCCTGCGACAGCGTGTGCGGCTGGAAAGCCAGGTGCGGCACGCGGTGCTCGGGGTCGGCCGTGTGCAGGCGGGTGATGTCCACCAGGTCGGCAATCACGGCGCTGGCCGTGGGCTCGCTGCCCGCGCCCTTGCCATAGTACAGCGTGGTGCCCACGGCGTCGCCATGCACCACCACGGCGTTCATGGCGCCTTCCACGTTGGCAATCAGGCGTTTGGCGGGCACCAGGCTGGGGTGCACGCGCAGCTCCACACCCTTGTCCACGCGCTTGGTAATGCCCAAGAGCTTGATGCGGTAGCCCAGCTGCTCGGCGTATTTGATGTCTGCCGCCGCCAGCTTGGTGATGCCTTCCACATAGGCCTTGTCGAACTGCACCGGAATGCCAAAGGCGATGGCGCTCATGATGGTGGCCTTGTGCGCGGCGTCCACACCTTCGATGTCGAAGGTCGGGTCGGCTTCGGCGTAGCCCAGGCGCTGGGCGTCCTTGAGCGCCGCGTCGAAGTCCAGGCCCTTATCGCGCATCTCGGACAGGATGAAGTTGGTCGTGCCGTTGATGATGCCCGCGATCCACTGGATGCGGTTGGCCGTCAGGCCCTCGCGCAGCGCCTTGATGATGGGGATGCCGCCGGCCACGGCCGCCTCAAAGGCCACCATCACGCCCTTGGCCGATGCGGCCGCGAAAATCTCGCTGCCGTGCACGGCCAGCAAGGCCTTGTTGGCCGTGACCACGTGCTTGCCGGCAGCAATGGCTTCGAGCACCAGCTGCTTGGCAATGCCGTAGCCGCCGATCAATTCGATGACGATGTCAATCTCGGGGTTGGCAATGACGGCACGCGCATCATTGACCACCTGCACACCACTGCCAACGGTGCTGCGCGCACGCTCCACATCCAGATCGGCCACCATGGCGATCTGAATGCCCCGGCCCGCACGGCGTTGGATTTCTTCCTGGTTGCGCTGCAGCACGTTGAACACGCCGCTGCCCACGGTGCCAATGCCCAGCAGGCCTACTTGGATCGGTTTCATCACAGAACTTTCCATCAAAAACGCCTCTAGCGCCCTTCCAACAAGCGCCATAAGCTACAACAACAATAGCAATCAAGTTTTCGCGTGGCGGGCCCGGTACTGCGCCAAAAATGCCGCCAGGCGCCCAATGGCCTCGCGCAGATCGTCCTCGTGCGGCAAAAAGACGATGCGGAAATGCTGGTTGTCCGGGAAGTTGAAACCCGAGCCCTGCACCAGCATCACGCGCGTGGCGCGCAGCACCTCCATGAAGAACTGGCGG
>CAZRFF010000010.1:0-13163 GCA_964599265.1 uncultured Simplicispira sp.
GGCCGTGGCCGCCCGAGAGGCCAAAGACCGCCAGTTGCGGTCGTTGCGCAATGGCCAATTCGTCACTGAAGCTGGTGCTGCCCGCACGGCCCACGCGGACCACCTTGTCGAGCTGGGGGAACTTGTGTTGCCATTGGGCATAGCCCGCGGGGTCGAGCGCTTCGTAGTCGCCCATCATCGCCACCAGGCGCTGTGCGGGGTTGGCCGGATCCAGCATGCCCAGCACTGGCAGCAGGCGGCCCTCACCCAGCAGGATGCGGTCGATGCGCGCGGGCAGTGTGACCGAACGGCCCGCCAGGTCGGTGACGGTGTGTGGGCCCTGCGCCATGGCGTGGGCGGCGCACAGCAGCCAAAGCCCCAGGCCCCAAAGCCAGGTGCGCGCTTGCAACGGCAGGCGCGCCAGGAGTATCCGCGTTGAAAAGGTGTCCATTGTAAGTGCGAATAATTGTCATTTATGATTGGGGCCGTAGCATCGCACATTCCGCCCCCGGGCGTGTTTGGCGCAGCACTTTTTTTGTTTGGACGATGAGCACCCCCAATCCCACCGCTGCCGCCGCGCACCCAGAAACTGCCCCTCCTGGCGCAGGTGCCGCTACGGATGCCGCTTCGGGCCTGGAGCAGCACCAGCGGCGCACCTATGCGCTGCGCCCTGGCCTGCACCTGCATGCTGACGATGCCACCGACGCGCAGGACTATGTGGCCCAGGGTGAGATCGGGAAAAACCTGCGCATGATCGTGCTGCTGGAAGGCTCGGTGAACCTGCGCTACGGTGAACGCAAGCTGCAGTTGAGCAGCGCTGCATCCGACCGCAGCCGTGCGGTGCACGCCAGCCACCGGCCGCAGGCCGTGCTGCTGTCGCTGGCGGAGGCCGAGCGGTTCGAGCGCCATGCGCGCCGCGGCGCCTATGCCCGGCGGCTGAGCCTGTGCGTGGGCGCGCAGTGGCTGGAGCCGGTGATGGCGGGCCAGCCCATGCGCAGCGTGGAGGACTTTGCGCGCAGCCACCTGGCCATGCGCCACTGGCAGCCCACGGCGCGCTTTTCGGCCCTGGCCGAGCAGATTGTCCGCGCACCGGCCCTGAATGCGCCATTCCTGCACCTGTACATGGAAAGCCGGGTGCTGGAGCTGGTCAGCGAAGGCCTGATGCAACTGGGCCAGGCAGACGGCGCCGCGCCTGCGCAGGGCGCCCGCCTGCTGCCGCACGAGCACCGCCGCATCCGCGCGCTGCACGATTTTCTGCAGACCGAGCAGGCCGTGGACATGTCGCTGGACGCTCTGGCGCGCCAGGCCGGCGCCAATGCCAACACGCTGCAAAAGCACTTCCGTGCCGCCTATGGCACCACGATTTTTGATTTCTTGCGTGAGCAGTGCTTGCAGCGCGCGCGCGGCGCACTGGAGCGCGATGGACTGAGCGTTGCCCAGGCCGCGCACCTGGCGGGCTACACCAGTGCCGCCAACTTTGCCACGGCCTACCGCAGGCGCTTTGGCATGCCCCCGAAGCTGGCGCGCGGCCGGGTTTAAGGCCAGGCCCCTGCGCCGGTGCTGGCGCAAACATCTTTGTCGGCGGTGCAAACACCAGGGCGCCATGTCTGTGCCAAGATCAGTGAATGCGAACCACTCTCATTCAATTGGCTGATGGATCAGCCGGTGGCCGCGCCGATTCACCGTTTCCACAACACACCATGCAAAACCAACCCAGCGGGCGTATCGCCCATCCCTTTTCCGTGTTCACCGTGGGCCAGGTGGCACGCGCCTGCCTGTGCGTGTGCCTGGGTGCTGCAACCGCGCACGCCGCAGCGCAGGCTGCAGCAGCCACCCAGGCACTGCAGGAGGTGACCGTCAAGGCCCAGGCGCCCAGTGCCGATGCGCTGCCCGAAGCGGCGCCCGGCGGGCGCGTGGCGCGGGGCTCGCGCCTGGGTGTGTTGGGCAACGTGGACGTGATGGATGCGCCCATGAGCACCGTGTCCTATACCGCCGAGGGCATTGCCGACACGCAGGCCACGACCGTGGGGGCCGTGCTGCGCCACGATCCTTCGGTGCGCACCACCACCAACGAAGGCCACATCGTGGAGAACTTCATCGTGCGCGGCTTCTCGGTCGATTCTGGCGCACTGGCCATCAATGGCATGTATGGGCTGGCATCGCGCCAGAACACCCCGGTCGAAATTTTCGAGCGCGTAGAGCTTATCAAGGGCCCCAGCGCCATGCTGATGGGCCTGCCGCCCTCGGGCGATGTGGGCGGCGCCATCAACCTGGTGCCCAAGCGCGCGGGCGACAAGCCCTTGACCCGGCTGACCACCACGCTGGCGTCTGAATCCAACGTGCAGGCGCATGTGGACGTGGCGCGCCGCATGGGTGAGGAGCAGCGCGTGGGCGTGCGCTTCAACGGCGTGCTTTCCGGTGGGGAAACCTGGCTGGACGGCCAGACCAAGTCCAAGCGCATCGGCCACCTTGCGCTGGACTACCGGGGCGACGACAGCAAGCTGGAGCTGGATGTCTATTCGATGTCCAACCGCGTGCGCAAGGGTTCGCCCATGCAGGTCATTCTCAATGGCTGGCAGACCGTGCCGCGTGCGCCCGACGGATCGACCAACTTCTTCTATGGCAAAAACGTCTTCAGCAATACCAGGGATCAAGGCCTGATCCTGCGTGGCGAAACGCGCCTGGCTGCGGGCTGGACGGGCTACGCCGCCCTGGGCGCCGCCGAGAACGGCTACGACGGATTTTTGTTCGGCACCCGCCCGGTCTGGGCCGCTGCTGACGCGGCCACCGGCAATGCCACGGGCACGGCCTACAACTCCTGGGGCGAGTACAGCACCCGCACACTGGAAGCGGGCGTGCGCGGGCAGTGGAACACGGGCGCAGTGGCGCACCGCCTCACGCTGGCGGCCAACCTGCTGCGGTACAAGGGCGGCACCCGGGGCAATGGCACGGCACCCATCCGCAGCAACATCTACCACCCCACGCCCATCACCATGCCAGCGGGCGCGGCGCCCTCGACCTTCACCTACTACAACGACGACGTGCTCAGCGCGCTGAGCGCCATCGACACTCTGACAATGCTGCAGGATCGCCTGCAGCTCACGCTGGGCCTGCGTGCCCAGCAAGTGGAGCAAAAGCTCTCGGGTTACAAGGAAACCGCCGCCACGCCCATGCTGGGTGTGGTGTACAAGCCCTGGGGCGAGTCGGTGTCGCTTTACGGCAACTATGTGGAGGGGCTGAGCCCCGGCACCACCGTGGGGCCTACCTACGCGAACGCCGGGCAGTCCTTTGCGCCCTACAAGAGCAAGCAGACGGAGCTGGGGGTGAAGTGGCAGCAGGGCGCGCTGACACAGACCGTGGCGCTGTTCCAGATCACCAAGCCTGCGCTGATCGAGGCGGGCCAGTACCAGCTTCCCGATGGCGAGCAGCGCAACCGGGGCGTGGAATGGACCGCTGCGGGCAGGCTGGCCGATGCGCTGTCGGTGTGGGGCGGCGCCGCCTTCACCGAGGCCGTGCAGACCCGCACCGCCAAGGGGGTGAACCAGGGCCTCCACCAACTGGGCGTGCCGCGCCTGACCGTGAACCTGGGTGCCGACTGGACGGTGCCCGGCATGCCCGCCCTGGTGCTGACCGGCCGCGTCAACCACACCGGCTCCCAGTGGCTTACGGGGGACAACAAGGTCAAGCTGCCCTCGGCCACCACGCTGGATGTGGGCGCGCGCTACAGCATGCGCTGGGGCAGCCAGCCTGTGGTGCTCAAGGCCATGGTGACCAACCTGGCCAACAAGGCCTACTTCGAGGGCGTGTGGGGCGCGGGCCGCGTCAACGTGGGGGCGCCGCGCGCGGTGAGCCTGGCTGCGCAGTTCGACTTCTGAAGGCAGGCAGCCAATGCCCACGGGAAAGGCTGTCTTGCGGCGGGCGATGGGCGTGTTGTTGCTGACCTTGGTGGGGGAGCATGCGGCATGGGCGCAAGGGCTGGACGCGCAAGACAGGCTGCCTGCACAGCAGGCCCGTGGGCATGCACTGCCCCTGCAGGCGGGCGACTACGTGCGCGGCACCCTGCAGGGGCGCGGCATGCGCCTGGTGTTGCTCGATGCCTCGGGCCAGCGCCAGCGGGTTCTGGCGCGCGGTGTGCATGAAGAGCAGGGCTTCATGTTTGCTGCCGAGCACAGCGGGGCCTACACCCTGCAGGTGCGTGCCGCCCAGGCGGGCACCTACCGCTTGCAGGTGGATGCGCCCATCCCCGCGCAAGCCGCCGCGCCGCAGGCGCAAGCCCCTGCGCCCGAGAGCCCGCGTCTGCGCGCCTGGATGGCCCAGCCGCAGCCAGGGAACAGCGCCCCCTTCTGGCAAGCCGTGCAGGCCGAGGGTGCGCCGCTGGTGGAATGCGGCGGCTTGCAGCCCGCGCTGGCAGCGGACGAATGCCTGGTCACCTTTGTGTGGCGCGGCGCCCAGCACAATGTGCGCCTGATGGGCGGCCCCTCCAGCGATCACGATGCGCTGCAGCGCCTGGGGCAGACGGACATCTGGTACCGCAGCTACCGGGTGCCCATGGGCACGCGCCTGTCCTACCAGTTGGCACCCGATGTGCCCGAACTGCCCACGCTGTCACCCACCGAGCGCCGCCGCGCGATTCTGGCCACGGCGCAGCGCGATCCGCTCAACCCGCGCAGCTTTCCCGCACAGCCGCTGGACCGCTTCAACGCCGCCTCGCTGCTGGAACTGCCCCAGGCACCTGCATCGCCCTGGCTGGCCACGCGCCCCGGTGTGCCGCGTGGCGCGCTGCAAGTGCACCGCCTGGCCAGCCAGCACCTGGGCAATGAGCGCGACATCCACCTGTACCGCAGCGCGGGCTACCGCAGCGATGACCCGCAGCGCGTGCTGCTGGTGCTGTTCGACGCCGACCGCTACCTGGACGAAGTGCCCGTACCCACCCTGCTGGACAACCTGGTGGCCGACGGCAAGCTCGCCCCTGTGGCGGCGGTGTTCATCGCCAACCCCAGCGGCCGCACGCGCTCGGCCGAGCTGCCGCCCAACCCTGCCATGGCAGCATTTATCGCGCAGGAACTCATGCCCTGGGCTGCGCGCCAGGGCCTGGGCGCCGCCTCCCAGCGCACGGTGATTGCCGGCGCCAGCTACGGCGGGCTGGCAGCGGCCTGGGTGGCACTGCAGCATCCCGAATGGTTTGGGCGGGTGCTGAGCCAGTCCGGCTCCTTCTGGTGGGCCCCCGCCACGGCGGGCGAGGAACCCGAATGGCTGGCCCGCCAGGTGGCGCAGCAGCCCGTGCGCCCGGTGCGCATGCTGCTGGAGGCGGGCCTGTTCGAGTCCGGGCGTGCAGGCCAGGCAGGCATTCTGGAAACCAACCGCCATTTGCGCGATGTACTGCAGGCCAAGGGCTACAGCGTGCTGCACCGGGAACATGCCGCAGGCCATGACAACGCCCACTGGCGCGTGCGCTTTGCACCGGCCTTGCTGGATCTGCTGCAGGACGAGGCCGGTCAGAAACCGTAGCACACCCAGCGCCCGAAAGCGGGCGCCTCCCGCGGCCATTCGTGGGCCTGGGGCAGCGGGCCTGCGGGGTGCTGCAGCAGCCACTGCACGCAGCGCGCCACGCCTGCGTGGCTGATCCAGAGCACATCGCCTTGATCCTGCCGCGCCTGCTGGCGGGCGGCCTGCAGGGCGGCGTGCACGCGCTGCACCATGGCGGCCAGGTTCTCGCCGCCGCCGGGGCGGTGCCGGGCAAAGTCGGCGGTCCAGGCATCGATGCCTGCGCGGGGCAGGGCGCTCCAGGCCTGGCCCTCCCAGGCGCCAAAGTCCAGCTCCTGCAGGCGGGCATCGGGTTTGGGTGCCAAATCGGGCCGCAGCGCTTGCAGGGCATGCGCGAGTCGCTCACATCTTTGTAGCGGAGAGTGCCAAGCAATGGCACAGGTGGGCAAGGCACCCGCAAGCGCGCGGGCGCAGTCCTCGGTGGCCTGCGCATCCGCAGACACATCCAGCCGCCCGTAGCACACCCCCGGCGCCACCAACGGGGCGGCATGGCGCACCAGCCACAGGCGCTGGCTCATGCCAAAACCGGCCCCAGCGCCAGCGCCGCACCCAGGTAAAACCCGATTTCGCTCACCTGCTGCACGGTACCCAGGCAATCGCCCGTAAAACCTTGCAGGCGCCGCGCAAAACGCCATTGCAGGTACATGGCCCCCAGGGCGCTCACCAGCATGGATGCTATTAAAAAAGTAGCTGATTGCGCTTGCCAGACAAGCGCCAGCGGCACAATGCACCATAAAACCCCAGCCGCCAGTGCGCCCGGTGTAGTGCGTTCGGCCAAAGGCTTGCTCTTCGACTGCCCCGGATCGCTCACATAGGCCATGCCGTGGATGAGCAGCAACGGCCAAAAGCGCGAGAGCACATGCGCGCCCACCAAGGCGGCCAGGGCCGCGCCCAGGCTGTGCGTGCCCAGGTGGGCCAGCAGGCTGGTCTTGGCCAGCAGTGCCAGCACCAAGGCCATGGCGCCAAAGGCGCCAATGCGCGAATCCTTCATGATCTCCAGCGCCCGCTCCCTGTCGGCGCTGCCGCCCAGGCCGTCGGCCACGTCGGCAATGGCGTCTTCGTGGAATCCCCCCGTCAGCAGCACCGTGGCAATGGTGCTGAGCACCGCCGCCGCCAGCGGCACCATCGCCCCCGCACCCAGCCCCTGGTACAGCGCAGCGTAGCAGCCCACCGCCACCGCCGCCACGGGCCAGCCCACCCCCGGAAAATGCGCGCTGCTGGCGTTGAGCATGGCCGGGCTGTAGCCCACCCACGCTGCCAGCCGCCCCGTGATGGGGATGCGGGTAAAGAACTGCAGGGCCAGCAGGTAGTGGCGCAGGGCCTGTTTCATGCTTTGTTTAAAACGCCAAACATCACTGCAAGAACAGGCGGTAGGCCGGGTTCCGGGTTTCTTCCACCCAGGGGTAGCCCAGCGTGGCCAAAAAGGCATCGAAGGCCGCAGCGTCCCCAGCGGGCACCTGCATGCCCACCAGAATGCGCCCATAGTCCGCACCCTGGTTGCGGTAGTGGAACAGGCTGATGTTCCAGGTGGGCTGCATCAGGCTCAAAAACTTGAACAAGGCGCCGGGGCGCTCCGGGAATTCAAAGCGCAGCAAGCGCTCGTCCTGCGCCAGGGCCGAGCGCCCGCCCACAAGGTGGCGCAGGTGCTCTTTGGCCAACTCGTCTTGCGTCAGATCCAGCGCCTCGTAGCCATGGCGGGCAAAGCTGCGCGCCAGTTTTTCCGATTCGCCCTTGCCATGCGTGCTCAGGCCCACGAACACATGGGCGCGCGCATCGTCGCTGATGCGGTAGTTGAACTCGGTCACGCTGCGCGGCCCCCCGGGCAGGGCGCCAATGGTTTCGCAAAAGCGCCTGAAGCTCCCCCGCTCTTCGGGGATGGTGACGGCAAACAGCGCCTCGCGCTCCTCACCCACCTCGGCACGCTCGGCCACGAAACGCAGACGGTCGAAATTCATGTTCGCGCCGGAAAGGATGGCTGCGTAAGTCTCGCCCTTGGTCTTGTGCTGGGCCACGTACTGCTTGATGGCCGCCACGCCCAAGGCGCCCGAGGGCTCGACGATGCTGCGCGTATCGGCAAAAACGTCCTTGATGGCGGCGCACACGGCGTCGGTGTCCACCAGCACATAGTCGTCCACCAAATCGTGCGCAATGCGAAAGGTTTCTTCGCCCACGAGCTTGACGGCCGTGCCGTCGGCGAACAGGCCCACATCGGCCAGTTGCACGCGCTGGTGCGCACGCACCGATTGCGCCATGGCATCGGAATCGACCATTTGCACGCCAATCACCTTGGTCTCAGGCCGCAGGGCCTTGATGTAATTGGCCACCCCGGCAATCAGCCCGCCGCCGCCGATGGGTACGAACACCGCATCCAGCCGACTGCTGCCCAATTTTTGCAATTGGCGCAGAATTTCCATGGCAATGGTGCCTTGCCCGGCGATGACATCGGGGTCGTCAAACGGGTGCACGAAGGTCAGGTTTTGCTCGGCCTGCAACTGCACCGCATGGCCATAGGCGTCGGAATAGCTGTCGCCGTGCAGCACCACTTCGCCGCCCAGGGCACGCACTGCGTCCACCTTGACCTGGGGCGTGGTCGTGGGCATGACGATCACAGCGCGGGCGCCCAGCTTGTGCGCGCTCATGGCCACGCCCTGGGCATGGTTGCCGGCCGAGGCGCAAATCACGCCGCACGCCAACTGCTCGGCAGACAGTTGCGCCATTTTGTTGTAGGCGCCGCGCAGCTTGAAGCTGAACACCGGCTGCTGGTCTTCGCGCTTCAAAAGCACCTTGTTGTGCAGGCGACGGCTCAGGCTGCGCGCGGGCTCCAAGTCGGACTCCACGGCCACGTCGTACACGCGGGCCGTGAGGATTTTTTTCAGGTAATCGAGGGGGGTGAGGGACTGGGTCATGGCAGCAAAACAGCACCGCCGCAAGGCGTGCGGCGGGGCTCCCATCATAGAGGGTGCGCTCGGGTACCATGGCGCCCACCATGGCCACCCGCACACCCACCGACTTGCTGCACATCCCGGCAGCGCCCACAGCAGCACCCCTGAGCGCACAGCAAAAAAAATTCAACACCCTCTCCAAACGCATTGAAAAGCAGCGCGCCCTGCTCACGCAATGGAACGACAGCATTGCCGCCTACGGAATGCGCTACGCCCAGGAATTTCTGCCCCTGTTGCGCGAATACCGCGCCCAATCCATCGCGCAGGTGCAATGGCTGGATCAAGATGCCTATGGCCGCAAAGGGCTGACCAAGGCCGAACGCGCCACCCTGGGCGAATACATTGCCGACGCTGCCTGGGACTTGCACCACGGCGCAGAGAGCGAAGAAGAAAGCCGCATGCTGCAAGCGCTGCACGACCGCTATGCCGAGGTGGATTTTTCCACCAGCATGGAGCAAGCCAACGAAGAAACCCGCAGCATGGCCCAAGCCGTGTTCGGCGTGGACTTGGAGGGCGTGGACATGGACGACGAAGCAGCGCTCATGCGCCGCCTGCAAGAACACCACGCCGCCCACGAAGCCCAGATGGAGCAAGAGGCCCAGGCCCGCGCCGCCCACAAGGCGGCCCACCAGCGCAAAGCCCCCAGCGCCCGCGAGCGCCAAGCCCAAGAGGCCGCGGCACAGGCCAGCCAATCGGTGCGCGAAATCTACCGCAAGCTCGCCAGCAGCCTGCACCCTGACCGCGAACCCGATCCGCAAGAACGCGAACGCAAAACAGCGCTGATGCAGCGCGTCAACCAGGCCTACAACGACAACAAACTGCTCGATCTGCTGCAACTGCAATGGGAGATCGAGCAAATCGACCCAGCGCACATGGCCGGCCTGAGCGATGCCAAGCTCAAGCACTACAACAAGGTGCTGGCCGAACAATGCGATGAGCTGGCGGCAGAAATCGACGATGTGGCGGGCCGCTTTTGCATGGACCACCGGCTGGACTTTTTCCGCATGCCCAAGCCCGCATCGATCCAGTCCATGCTCACCCAAAACCTGCAGCGACTGCGGCACGACACCCTGGTGCTGCAAAACCAGACGCGCACTTTGCGCAACGACCCCGCAGCGCTCAAACCCTGGATACGCGAAGAACGCCGACGCCAACGGGAGGAAGAAGCCATGCAAAACGCCATGTTCCCCTTCGATGAAGATTGGGACTGAAGCAAGGCCTGGACGCTGGCAGACCTGCTGGGTTACATCTCCACCTGGTCTGCCGCGCGCAGCCGTGAAATACGCTGGCCCATCCACATGCGATTAGGAACACTATGACCAACACCCCAACCCACCCCCAGTCCGCCTTGCAAGCGGGCCTGAGCCACGTTGCGCGGATGACCGTCGAAACCCGCCACACCGTGCCGCAGGTGGCCGATTGGCCGGGTTTTGCCGACATGCCTGCGGTCTTCGCCACCGCCATGATGGTGGGCTTCATGGAACAGACCTGCATCGAGGCGCTGCGCCCTTATCTAAAGGACGGCCAGCGCACCGTAGGCACACATGTCGATATGAGCCATACCGCAGCCACGCCCGTGGGCATGGTGGTGCAGGCGCGCGTCGAGCTGGTCGAGGTGCAGGGCAAGACCCTTGTTTTCAAAGTGGCATGCAGTGACGAAGCCGGGCCGATTGGCGAAGGCCTGCACCGCCGGGCCATGATCGACCTGAAGCAATTTGAAGACCGTCTGGCGGCCAAAACAGCGGTGCGGGCTGCGTGAAGGCGCGGCGGGCCGTCGCCTCCAGCCGCGCCATTGGACGCAAAAAAACCCGCCATGGCGGGTTTTTTTGCGTGTGGGCCTGTGGCTCACTCACTTGGCGGCTTCAGCAGCCGGTTGGGCAGCCTTTTTGGCTTTTTTGGTTTTCTTGGCAGCTTTCTTGGCGGCCTTGGCGTCAGCCGCAGGGGCAGCAGCCGTTGCAGCCGGAGCCGCTGCAGGGGCTGCGGCAGCAGGCGCAGCAGCAGCGGGCTTGGCGGCATCTGTGGTGGCTGCCGGCGCGGCGGCAGGGGCCTGCGCAAAAGAGGATGCGGCAAAGAAACCAGCGATCAGGGCAGCGACGAGTTTGTTCATGGAAATTGTCCTTCGAACTTGGGTTTTCAGCCCGACAAAAGCACCGGACTTGTTCCCTCAACGGCATGCATCGTTTGCGGGATGACAGGTGCATTGGATTTTTGTAATCAAGTGTTTTGCCATGCCTGCACCCTAAAATCTCCTCTTCTTGAACCCTTGCCCGATCACTACGGGCCAGACACCATGCTCCGCATTGCCGAACTGCGCCTGCCCCTGGCCGCCCTCCCCCTGGACCCCGAACAACACCCCGAGGCCGCGTTGCGCCAGGCCGCCGCGCAGACCTTGGGGCTGGCCCCCGCCGCCATCGCCGGGCTGCAGGTCTTCAAGCGCAGCTTTGACGCGCGCAAGACCGAGCTGCTGGCGGTCTACATCGTCGATTGCACCCTGGCCGAGCCAACGCAAGAGGCCGCGCTGCTGGCGCAGCACGCGGGCCACCCGCACATCCAGGCCACGCCCGACATGGCCTGGCACCCCGTGGGCCAGGCGCCCGCCGGCCTGGCCGAGCGCCCGGTGGTGGTGGGCTTTGGCCCCTGCGGCATTTTTGCCGCGCTGGTGCTGGCGCAAATGGGTTTCAAGCCCATCGTGCTGGAGCGCGGCAAGGCCGTGCGCGAGCGCACGCAGGACACCTGGGGCCTGTGGCGCAAGCGCGAACTCAACCCCGAAAGCAACGTGCAGTTTGGCGAAGGCGGCGCAGGCACGTTCTCGGACGGCAAGCTCTACAGCCAGATCAAAGACCCGCGCCACCTTGGGCGCAAGGTGCTGCAGGAGTTCGTCGCCGCTGGCGCACCGGCGGAAATTCTGTACGTGGCGCACCCGCACATCGGCACCTTCCGCCTGGTAAAGATGGTGGAAAACCTGCGTGCGCAAATCATCGCCCTGGGCGGCGAGGTGCGCTTTTCACAGCGCGTCGATGGCCTGGTGCTGAACGGCAAGCGCCAACTGCAAGCCCTGCGCGTGCACGACCTGGCCCGTGGCGAAGACTACGAGCTGCCCACACGCCACGCCGTGCTGGCCCTGGGCCACAGCGCGCGCGACAGCTTTGTGCAGCTCTACCAGCAAGGCGTGCAGATGCAGGCCAAGCCCTTCTCGGTGGGCGTGCGCATCGAGCACCCGCAAAGCGTGATCGACCAGGCGCGCTGGGGCCAGCACGCCGGGCATCCGCTCCTGGGCGCGGCAGACTACAAGCTGGTGCACCACGCCAAAAACGGCCGCAGCGTCTACAGCTTTTGCATGTGCCCCGGCGGCCAGGTGGTGGCCGCCACCAGCGAGCCTGGGCGCGTGGTGACCAACGGCATGAGCCAGTACTCACGCGCCGAGCGCAACGCCAACGCCGGCATGGTGGTGGGCATCAACCCCGAGGACTTTCCTGCCGACCCGCAGGCATTTACCGCCGCCTTTGGCCACAGCCTGGGCGCGGAGCAGCTCGCCCCCGGCCAGACGCACCCGCTGGCCGGCATCGTGCTGCAGCGCGCGCTGGAAAGCGCCGCCTTTGCCCTGGGCGGGGGCGACTACAGCGCACCAGCGCAGCGCGTGGGCGACTTTCTGGCCGGGCGCGCCTCCACCGCGCTGGGCGGTGTGCAGCCCTCGTACCAGCCGGGCATCCACCTGTGCGACCTGGCGCAACTGCTGCCCGCCTGGGCCGTGGCCGCCATGCGCGAGGCCCTGCCCGCCTTTGCGCGCAAGATCAAGGGCTACGACATGGCCGACGCCCTGCTCACCGGGGTGGAGACACGCACCTCCTCGCCGCTGCGCATGGACCGGGGCGAAGACTTTCAAAGCACCAACACCCCAGGCCTGTTCCCGGCGGGGGAAGGCGCGGGCTACGCTGGCGGCATTTTTTCTGCGGGCGTGGACGGTATCAAGGTGGGCGAGGCCGTGGCGCGATCCTTGCTGCAGGCGTAAAAAAACCGCCGGCGGCCCCGGCGGTTTTTGTGTGGGGATCTATCAGCCCTGCATATTTTGCAGCGCCGCAATGCGTTCCTCGATCGGCGGGTGCGTGGAAAACAGCTTGCCGATGCCGCCCGCAATCCCCATGGCCGCCATGCTCTTGGGCAGTTCGGCCGGGTGCACGCCGCCCAGGCGCGCCAGGGCGTTGATCATGGGCTGGCGGCGCCCCATGAGCTGGGCGGCGCCGGCATCGGCGCGGAATTCGCGCTGGCGCGAGAACCAGGCCACGATGATGGCAGCCACAAAGCCCAGCACGATGTCGAGCACGATGGTCGTCACCATGTAGCCAATGCCGGGGCCGCTGTTGCGGTCATCGCCCTTGCGCAAAAAGCTGTCTACCGCGTAGCCGATAACGCGCGACAGGAACACCACGAAGGTATTCATCACACCCTGGATCAACGTCATGGTCACCATGTCGCCGTTGGCAATGTGCGCCACCTCGTGGCCGATGACCGCCTCGATTTCCTCGTGCGTCATGTTTTGCAGCAACCCCGTGGACACCGCCACCAGGGCGCTGTTCTTGAAGGCGCCCGTGGCAAAGGCGTTGGGGTCGCCGGGAAAGATGCCGACCTCGGGCATGCCGATGCCGGCCTTCTGCGCGAAGCCGCGCACGGTCTCGACGATCCAGCGCTCGTCGGCCGAGC
>CAZRFF010000010.1:13173-17622 GCA_964599265.1 uncultured Simplicispira sp.
GCCGCTGCCGTCGATGACCTGCACCTTGGCGCTCCACTTGGCCATGGGCTTGCTGATGAGCAGCGAAATGATGGCGCCGCCAAAGCCCATGACGAGCGCGAAGCCCAGCAGCGCGCCCAGGTTGAGCCCGTTGGCCGTGAGGTAGCGGTTGACGCCCAGCAGGCTGGCGACGATGCCCAGGACGACCACCACGGCCAGGTTGGTGAGGACAAACAAAACAATGCGTTTCATCGAAGGAGCTCCAAAGAGACAGGCAGGGATGAGGAATAGGGAAACTGGGTGCGCGCAAGCGCTTTTTCAAGCCAGTGCGGCCACACTCGGTGCACGGAACACGGAGCGGGCATCATAGAAGAATTGCGTGTCTTGCGGCGCGCAGTCGGGAATCCTTGTGGGCCTTCTGGTCATCGGGTCCAGGACGTGTAAGCCATTGCCCCGCAACCACCAGACTGAATCCTCAAAGCCATGCAGAATCTGGGGTATCCAGCAAGCCACTGAGCTTGGTCAGTACGAAACGCATCTGTTCGCGGCCCGCAGCCATCAGAGCGATGCGCACATGTTGACGACCGTCGCCATCGCGGTTGACTGAAAAAGCCTCGCCACCCGATAACAACAATTGGTGCCCACGTGCTAAGGCTGCAAACTGATCGCCGCTGGTCCAACGCGGCGGCAATTTGAGCCAAATATGGAATGAAGTGGGCAAGGATCGGTACTCGTACTGGCCGAGCAGCTCCCGCGCCATCACTTGCCGCGCCTGCGCTTCTGTGCGTTGTGCCTGTGCCATTTCATGGGCTTTACCGCTGGTGATCAGGTTGGTGGCGAGTTGCGCGGCGAGCGGAGACACCATCCACACGCTTGTGCGTACGCTTGCGGCAAGACGCGCAAGCCACTCAGGCGGGCTATGAAGGTAGCCCAGCCGCACGGTGGACGCCACTGATTTCGACAGACTCGTGAGGTAAAGCGTGCGCTCTGGTGCAAAACTCGCCAGCGGTGGTACTGGCGAAGGCGCAAGGAAGCCGTACAGATCGTCATCGACCAAAATCACGTCGAACTCGCGCGCGATCTCCGCAACCTCCCTACGGCGTTCAACAGACATCACACTCGTGGTCGGGTTCTGGCAAGTGGCGATGCAGATGACCATCGCTGGCCGCTCCTGCCGACACACATCACGCAGGTGTGCCGGATCCATGCCCTGCTCATCCAGGCGCACACCACGCAAACGGCGGCCCAGGCTCAACACGACCGATGCCACACCCGGATAACACAACGATTCGCACAGCACGAGGTCACCTGGCTTAGTCAGCGCACTGACTGCCACCAATAGGCCGTGCTGCGCCCCCGCCGTCAGCAGCACCTGCTCTGCCTTGGCAGACAGGCCCGCCTGATGCATCCAGGCCGCCCCGGCCTGGCGGTGCAACGGATGCCCGCCGTCAGGCGTGTAGTCGAGCATGTCCATGAGGGTAGATGACTGCGCCAACTCCAGCATGGCGGAGCGTATGTAAGGCTCCTGGATGGCTAGGTTGGGCTTGACGATGGAAAGATCCACCAGTTCATTAGCAGCCTCTGGCATGGGTACGAACGGAAGGTGAACCGCCGTGACTGCCCCCCCCTCGCTACGGCCTCGCACAAAAGTACCACGGCCCACCTCCCCCTCGACCAACCCGCGTCGCCGAGCCAGTTCATAGGCCCGGTTCACCGTACCAGGCGTGACGTGCAAAGCCACCGCCAGCTCCTTGAGCGTAGGCAACCGACTTCCTGCGCACAGCAGACCGGAACGGATATCCCGCTCCAACGCCGCCGCAATCCGCACGTAGATCGGCCCATCCAAGATTTGGAGGTTCGGTGACCACATGACTTGCTCCGCTTGCATCGAATTCATCGCTCCATTACACCCCAGCCGCAACCGTTGCGATGGAAATATAGCTCCCCATTGTTCTTGACCAATTTAATCGATGCATTTATAGTTAAATAAATCGATTCAAGAAAGTACCCGCAGTGCTTGACCGCCAGACCCACACCCTTGAACACGTCACCCCCAAGATGATCCCAAACCTCAGGCAAGTCCGAGACGACTTCTCCCTCTCCGCCCTGGTGGCCGGCTTCTTGGCCGTGCTCATCTCCTATGCCGGTCCGCTGGGCATCGTATTCCAGGCGGCAAAACTAGCCAGCCTGTCCACCGAGATGACGTCCTCGTGGATCTGGGCCGTGTCCATCGGCAGCGGGCTCACCGGACTCGTCCTGAGCTGGCGACTCAAGATGCCTGTCATCACGGCATGGTCCACACCCGGCGCGGCGCTGTTGGTAGTGATGTTGCCGAACATGCCTCTGGCACAAGCCATCGGTGCATACATCGTCGCTTCGCTGGCCATCACCGCCATCGGCCTGTCCGGCGCTTTCGACAAGCTCATCGAGCACATTCCCAAGGGCATCGCGGCGGCCATGCTGGCGGGCATCCTCTTTCACTTCGGCACCAATGTGTTCAGTTCCATCAACGCAAACCCGACCCTGGTGCTGCTGATGGTCGCAACCTTCTTCGTCTGGAAACGCCTACAGCCGCGCTACGCCATCGCCTCAGTGATGCTGGTGGGTATCGCATTCGCCGCCGTCACAGACCACACCAGCCTGGAGAAAGTGCAACTCACCATCGTGCGCCCGATCTTCGTCACACCTGAATGGTCTTGGCATGCCGTGTTGAGCTTAGGCCTGCCACTGGCGTTGGTGACCCTGACAGGCCAGTATGTGCCAGGCATGGCAGTGTTACGGGCGTCAGGCTACAGGGTTGGCGCCAGCAGCATCGTGAGCGTCACCGGAATCACCTCGCTGCTGCTGGCCCCATTCGGCTCGCACGGCGTGAACCTGGCGGCCATTACCGCGGCCATCTGCACCGGCAAGGAAGCACATGAAGATGCCGACAAGCGCTACGTTGCGGGCATTGCCTGCGGCCTGATCTACATCGTGATCGGCACCTTCGGCGGTGCACTCGCCCTGCTGTTCTCGTCGCTGCCCAAGGAGTTAATCGCGGCGCTTGCCGGGCTGGCGCTTATAGGCGCCATCACGACCGGCATAGTGGGTGTGGCCAACGACGAAAAGAACCGCGACGCCAGCGTCATCACCTTTCTGGTCACCGCATCAGGCATGAGTTTCCTGGGCCTAGGCGCCGCCTTCTGGGGCCTGGTGATCGGTGGGCTGGCCTACCTGGTGCTTCACAAGCCCTGGCGGCGCTCAACATTGGCAGTGCCCAAATTGGACAACGCCTGACCCATTCGTCAAAGCATAAACAAGGCATCCACTCATGCCATCCTCCACGCCAGCGCCTCACCCCCGCGCAGCGGTTTCAATTGCGCATCCCCAAAGGCGTAGCTCTCAGGCGGCACCCAGCTTTCGCGGCGCAGGGTGATGGTGCCGGTATTACGCGGCAGGCCGTAGAAGGCGGGGCCGTTGAAACTGGCGAAGGCCTCCAGCTTGTCCAGCGCACCCGCATTGTCAAACGCCTCGGCGTACAGCTCCATGGCCGCGTGCGCGGTGTAGCAGCCGGCGCAGCCGCTGGCGTGCTCTTTGAGGTGGGCGGCATGCGGCGCGCTGTCGGTGCCGAGGAAGAATTTGGCGCTACCGCTGGTGGCGGCCTGCACCAGCGCCAGGCGGTGCTTTTCACGCTTCAAGACCGGCAGGCAGTAGTAGTGCGGCCGGATGCCGCCCGTGAAGATTGCGTTGCGGTTGTACAGCAGGTGGTGGGCTGTCAGCGTGGCGGCGGTGTTGTCGCCGCTTTCCTGCACGTACTGCGCAGCTTCTTGCGTGGTGATGTGCTCGAAGACGATTTTCAGGCCCGAAAAGTCGCGGCGCAGCGGGATAAGCTGCTGCTCGATGAACACGGCTTCGCGGTCGAACAGGTCGATGTCAGGACTGGTGACTTCACCGTGCACCAGAAGCAGCAGGCCATGCTTTTGCATGGCTTCGAGCGTCTTGTAAGTCTTGCGCAGGTCGGTCACGCCCGCGTCGCTGTTGGTGGTGGCGCCTGCGGGGTAGAGCTTGCACGCCACCACGCCCGCCGCCTTGGCCCGGGCGATTTCTTCGGGCGGCAGGTTGTCGGTGAGGTACAGCGTCATCAAGGGCTCAAACGCCACTCCCTGGGGCACGGCGGCCAGGATGCGCGCCTTGTAGTCCAGCGCCTGCTGCGCCGTGGTGACCGGCGGGCGCAAGTTGGGCATGATGATGGCGCGGCCGAACTGCGCGGCAGTGTGCGGCACGACGGTGGAAAGCGGCGCGCCATCGCGCACATGCAGGTGCCAGTCGTCGGGGCGGGTGAGGGTGATAGAGCGGATTGCGTCGGTCATGGGGTGTGATTGTCCCACCCTCGGCATGCACCCGCCCACCCCTTCAATGCTGCAGGATTTTGTTCAGGAAATCCTTGGTGCGCGGCTGGCGGGCTTCGGGGTGGTTGAAGAACTCGTCCTT
>CAZRFF010000011.1:0-15969 GCA_964599265.1 uncultured Simplicispira sp.
CGTGATCCGTATTCTGGATCCGAGCAGCGCCAAGATGGGTATTGATGCACTGGGTTATGAGCCCGAAGAAAAAGAGCGGCTCATGCACGCCATTGGTCGTCCCTACGGCATGATCCTGGTGACCGGCCCCACAGGTTCGGGTAAAACGGTGTCGCTCTACACCTGCCTGAACCTGCTGAACAAGCCCGGGGTGAACATCGCCACGGCCGAAGACCCGTCCGAAATCAATATGCCCGGGGTCAACCAGGTCAACGTCAACGAGAAGGCCGGGCTGACCTTTGCCACGGCGCTCAAATCCTTTCTGCGCCAAGACCCAGACATCATCATGGTGGGTGAAATCCGCGATCTGGAGACGGCAGACATCTCCATCAAGGCCGCGCAGACCGGTCACTTGGTGCTGTCCACCCTGCACACCAACGACGCGCCCACCACACTGACGCGTATGCGCAACATGGGCATTGCGCCGTTCAACATCGCCTCCAGCGTCATCCTGATCACCGCGCAGCGTCTGGCACGGCGTTTGTGCGCTCAGTGCAAAGAGCCAGCCGATGTACCGCACGAGGCCCTGCTGGACGCCGGCTATGCCGAAGAAGAAATTGACGGCTCCTGGGTGCCCTACAAGCCCGTCGGCTGTTCCGCTTGCAACAATGGTTACAAAGGTCGCGTAGGCATTTACCAAGTGATGCCCATTTCCGAAGAAATCCAGCGCATCATCCTGCGCGACGGCAGTGCACTGGAAATCGCCGAACAGGCGCGGGCGGAGGGCGTGCGCTCCTTGCGCGATGCGGGCCTGCACAAAGCCAAACTCGGACTGACATCGCTGGAAGAAGTTCTGGCAGTCACCAACGAATAACAACGACGGTAGAAGGTGGAGATCTATGGCAACGGCAGCAAAAACAAAAGCGAGCGTCAAAGATTTTGTCTATGAGTGGGAAGGCAAAGACCGCAACGGCAAGATCGTGCGCGGGGAGACGCGCGCTACGGGCGAGAACCAGGTCATGGCCATGCTGCGCCGCCAAGGCGTGCTGCCATCCAAAATCAAAAAACGCAAGCTGCGTGCGGGCAAGAAAATCAAGCCCAAAGACATCGCCCTGTTCACCCGCCAAATGGCGACCATGATGAAAGCGGGGGTTCCCTTGTTGCAGGCCTTTGACATCGTGGGACGCGGCAACACCAACCCCAGTGTGGGCAAGCTGCTCAACGACATCCGCTCCGATGTGGAAACCGGCACCTCGCTCAATGCCGCCTACCGCAAATACCCCCTGTATTTCGACAGCCTGTACTGCAACCTGGTCGAAGCCGGCGAAGCGGCCGGTATCCTGGAAGCCCTGCTCGACCGCCTCGCCACCTACATGGAAAAAACCGAGGCCATCAAAGGCAAGATCAAGTCCGCGCTGATGTACCCCATTTCAGTGGTCATCGTGGCCTTTGTGGTGGTCACGGTGATCATGATTTTCGTGATTCCGGCTTTCAAAGAGGTATTCACCTCATTTGGCGCCGACCTGCCTGCCCCCACCCTGTTCGTGATGGGCATGAGCGAAATTTTCGTGAAATGGTGGTGGCTGATCTTTGGTGTGATCGGCGGTGGTTTCTACTTCTTCATGCAGGCCTGGAAGCGCAACGAGAAGGTGCAGATGTTCATGGACCGTGTGCTGCTGCGCATTCCCATTTTTGGCGACCTGATCTACAAATCCGTTGTCGCCCGCTGGACGCGCACCCTGGCCACCATGTTTGCCGCTGGTGTTCCTCTGGTGGAGGCTCTGGATTCGGTGGGCGGCGCGGCCGGCAACTCGGTCTACACCATGGCGACCGACAAAATCCAGCAAGAGGTTTCCACCGGCACCAGCCTCACCGTGGCCATGACCAATGCCAACGTATTCCCCTCCATGGTGCTGCAAATGTGCGCTATTGGCGAAGAGTCCGGCTCTATTGACCACATGCTGGGCAAGGCGGCTGATTTTTATGAGCAGGAAGTCGATGAGATGGTCGCCGGCCTGTCCAGCCTGATGGAGCCCATCATCATCGTGTTCCTGGGCACTTTGATCGGCGGCATCGTGGTGTCCATGTACCTGCCCATCTTCAAGCTCGGCCAGGTGGTGTGATGCTTCTGGATCCCCTGTGGGACACGGCCTTGGCCGGCGTCCTGGGCCTCATGGTGGGCAGCTTTTTGAATGTGGTGATTTACCGCCTGCCCAAAATGATGGAACTGCAGTGGGCACGCGAACATGCGGAATACACCCATTCTGCGGCAGAAGCCCACCACACGCCCCCCGAGGCAGCAGCACCAGCGCCGTCCCCCTTTAACCTGGCAGTTCCCCGTTCGCGCTGCCAGGCTTGCGGGCACCCATTGGCTTGGTATGAAAACATCCCTGTACTGAGCTACCTGGCCCTGCGCGGGCGCTGCAAATCCTGCAAAACCCACATCAGCGCCCGCTACCCGGCGGTGGAGCTGTTGACGGGTGCGCTGTTCTTTTACTGCATCCAGCATTGGGGCCTGGGGCCCACGGGCTTGGTTTGGTGTTTTTTCAGCGCCGTGATGGTGGCCCTGGCCTTCATCGATTGGGACACCACCTTTTTGCCCGACGATCTCACGCTCCCCCTGCTGTGGGCGGGTTTGCTGGCTGCAGCCTTCCAATGGACGGGCGTGGCCTTGTTCGATGCCGTGCTGGGCGCTACGGGAGGCTACCTCTCGCTGTGGCTGGTGTACTGGGGCTTTAAACTGGCCACCGGCAAAGAAGGCATGGGCTATGGCGACTTCAAGCTCTTTGCCGCGCTGGGCGCCTGGTTTGGCTGGCAGGCCCTGGTTCCGCTCATCCTCATGGCCTCGGTGGTGGGGGCCATCGTGGGCATTGCCATGAAAATCAACAGCAGTCTGCGCGAGGGCGGTTACGTGCCTTTTGGGCCTTTTTTGGTGGGCGCTGGCCTGATCGGCATGGTTTGGGGCCCCTCCCAGGTGATGCAACTCATCTGGCGATGGCTGGGCCTGTGAACCGCGCACGCTGCTGGCGTATCGGCCTGACCGGCGGGATTGGCAGCGGCAAAAGCACGGTGGCGCGTATGCTGGCCGGCCTGGGCGCCACCATCATCGACGCAGACCACATTGCGCGCCAGCTCACCGCGCCGGGTGGCGCCGCCATAGCCGCCATTGCACAGCATTTTGGCCCCCAGGCCATCGCCACGGATGGGGCCATGGACAGGGCCTACATGCGGGACCAAGCCTTCGGCAATCCAGCCGCGCGCCAGCAGCTTGAAGCCATCATCCACCCCCTGGTGGGCGAAGAAACAGCGCGCCAGGCTGCGCAGGCCCTCGCCCAGGGGGCGGGTCTGTTGGTGCATGACATCCCGCTCCTGGTCGAATCGCCCCACTGGCGGCGCCAGCTCGATGCCGTGGTGGTGGTCGATTGCCAGGAAGCCACCCAGATCGAACGTGTGGTGGCACGCAGCCAGCTATCCGCCGAATCGGTGCGCCGCATTGTGGCTACGCAAGCCAGCCGCCGTCTGCGCCGGGCCTGCGCCGATGTGGTGCTGTACAACGATGGGCTGGGTCTGGAAGCGCTGCAAGGCCAAGTTTTACAGATGGCCCATCGGTTCGGGCTATGATTCCATGGTGATTCTGTACGAATACCCTTTCAACGAGCGCATCCGCACCTACCTGCGGCTGGAGCATTTGCTGCGGCGCCTGGGCGAGCTGATGGCCCGCACCCATCCCCTGGACCACCACTTTGCCCTGACCACGCTGTTTGAGATCATGGACGTGGCGGCCCGCGCCGACCTCAAAGCCGACGTTCTGAAAGACATTGAAAAGCAAAAGCACGTCCTGGATGGCTACCGCGGCAACCCGGCGATCTCTGAAGATGTGCTCAATGGCGTCATTGGCCAACTGGAGCACTGTTTTACGGCCCTGAGCAGCCAGGTGGGCAAAACCGGATCCCAGTTGACCGAGAACGAATGGCTCATGGGCATACGCAGCCGCACCGGCATCCCTGGTGGTTCCTGCGGTTTTGACCTGCCCAGTTACTATGCCTGGCAGCACCGTGATGCCGCAGAACGCCAGCACGACCTGCAAGAATGGACCGGCACCCTGGCCCCCTTGGCCCAGTCGATTGATCTGCTGCTCAAAATGCTGCGCGATTCGGGTGTACCGCAAAAAGTGGCGGCAGAACGCGGGCAGTTCCAGCAAAACCTGCCCCAAGGACGCAGTTTTCAGTTGCTGCGCCTGCGCATCGACCCTGCCCTGGGGTTGGTTCCCGAAATCAGTGGCAACCGGCTCATGGTGTCCGTGCGCCTGATGCGCCAAACACCCCAGTGGCAGCTACAGGCCAGCGGGGAGGATGCCGTGTTTGAACTGACCCTGTGCGCCTGAAAAGGCTGAGCCCCATGACCGCCCAGCCGCCAGCAAGCCCCATGGCCCAGCGCACGGTACGCTGCCCTGCCTGCCAAGGCCCCAGCCTATACGGCCCTAACAATCCCTGGCGCCCGTTTTGCAGCCAGCGCTGCAGGCACATGGATCTGGGAGCCTGGGCCAGTGAGGAATTCCGCGTGCCCACCGAAGCGCCGCCGGAGGATGCACCCTTTGGCGACCCCCGCACCCAAATCGAATAAAACCCACCGCCAACGCTTTTTGAACAAGCGTTGGAAGCTATGGGTTTGATAGTATTTCTGGGTCGAATGGCACGCCACGCTCCTCGGCCAACCACCCCAGCACCGGCAGCGCCCCTGGCAGCACTGGGCGCACCCCGATGGGCCAGTGCTGCCAGGCCATGGCCTGGCCCTCGCGCATCTCAAAGTCCCCCATCCAATCGTGGACCTTGCACCAATGCAGGCGCACCAAGGCATGGGGGTAATCGTGCTCGGTCACCTTCCAGGCCGCTGCCGGGCCGATGGTGATGCCCAATTCTTCATGCAATTCACGTCGCAGGGCCTGCTCCACGGTTTCGCCTGCTTCTATCTTGCCGCCCGGAAACTCCCAATAACCGGCATAGGGCTTGCCTTCAGGCCGGGTGGACAGCAGCAAAGCCCCATCGGCACGCAGCAAAATGCCGACGGCCACCTCGGTGTGTTGACGCTCTCTCTGCGGATGGTCTGCGCTCATGCTTCCTGCTGCCCCGCGTAGTCGCGCGCAAACTGGTAGGCCACGCGCCCGCTGCGCGAACCCCGTTCCAGCGCCCACACCAAGGCTTCTGCGCGCGCTGCGGCAATGGCGTCACTGCCCAGCCCGAACGACGCCAGCCATTGCCCGGCAATCGCCAGGTACTCGTCCTGGCTGAATGGGTAGAAGCTGACCCAGAGGCCAAAGCGCTCGGAGAGCGAGATTTTTTCCTCCACACCCTCGCCCGGATGCACTTCGCCATCGTCGGTGTGGGTGTAGGTAAGGTTCTCCCGCATGTACTCGGGCAGCAGGTGGCGGCGGTTGCTGGTGGCATAGACCAGCACATTGGGGGTGGCAGCGGCCACGGAGCCATCCAGAATGGATTTGAGCGCCTTGTAGCCCGGCTCGCCATCTTCAAAGCTCAGGTCGTCGCAGAACACGATGAAATATTCCGGGCGTCCGGCCACCACCTCGACGATGTCGGGCAGGTCGGTCAGATCGGCCTTGTCCACCTCGATCAGGCGCAACCCCTGCGGCGCATAAGCATTCAGGCAGGCCTTGATCAGTGAGGATTTGCCCGTGCCGCGCGCGCCCGTGAGCAGCACGTTGTTGGCCGGCAGGCCACGCACAAACTGCTCGGTGTTGCGCTGGATTTTTTCTTTTTGTCCATCGATCTCTTTGAGATCTTCCAGACGCATGCTGGCCACATGGCGCACGGGCTCCAAGGCGCCATGCCCGCTGCTGCGCTTGCGGTAGCGCCAGGCAATGGCCGCAGACCAATCGGGCGCCGAAAGCGGCTGGGGCAATACCGATTCGATGCGCGCAATGAGCTGCTCTGCACGCAATATCAAATGGTCAAATTTTTCGTTCATATTGGCTTACATCGCTCTATTTACAAGCGCAAGCAGCTATTGAATCAGGAGCGATAATCCGCATTGATGGTCACGTAGTCGTGGCTCAGGTCACAAGTCCAGACGGTGTCTTGTGCCGTGCCACGGCCCAGCACCACACGCACGGTGATTTCGCTTTGCTTCATCACGCGCTGGCCGTCTTCCTCGCGGTAAGCGGGGTTACGCCCACCACTCACGGCCACATGCACATCGTCCAGGTACAGGTCGATCTGCGTCTGGTCCAGATCGGCAATGCCCGCATAGCCCACGGCCGCCAGAATGCGGCCCAGGTTGGGGTCGCTGGCAAAAAAGGCCGTCTTGACCAAGGGCGAATGCGCAATGGCGTAGGCCACTTGGCGGCATTCTTCGCCCGTCTTGCCGCCTTCCACGCGCACGGTGATGAATTTGGTCGCCCCCTCGCCGTCGCGCACGATGGCCTGGGCGAGTTTTTGCGCCACCTCCAGCAGCGCCGCCTTGAGCGCCTGGCCTTCAGCGCTGTCGAGCCGCTCGATGCTGGCGTGCGCCGCTTTTTGCGTGGCGATGAGCATGAAGCAGTCGTTGGTGGACGTGTCGCCGTCGATGGTGATGCGGTTGAACGACTGGTCGGCCAGCTCGCGCACCAGACCTTGCAGCAGGCCGGGGGCGATGCGCGCATCGGTGGCCACAAAGCCCAGCATGGTGGCCATGTTCGGGCGGATCATGCCTGCCCCCTTGGCGATACCCGTCACCGTCACGGTGGCGCCAGCAATTTGCACTTGGCGGCTGAAGGCCTTGGGCACGGTATCGGTGGTCATGATGCCCTCGGCCGCGCGCGCCCAGTGGGCGGCCTCTGCATCGGCAATGGCCGCGGGCAGGCCAGCCTCAATGCGATCGACAGGCAACGGCTCCATGATCACGCCAGTGGAGAACGGCAGCACCTGCGCCGCATCCACCTGCAGGTGGCGCGCCAGGGCGGCGCTGGTGGCGCGCGCGCGCGCCAGCCCTTCGGCCCCGGTACCCGCGTTGGCATTGCCGGTGTTCACCACCATGGCGCGAATCGCCTGGCCCGCAGCCAAATATTCGCGGCACACCTGCACGGGCGCGGCGCAAAAGCGGTTCTGCGTGAACACGCCCGCCACGCTCGCGCCCTCATCGAGCAAGAAAACCGTCAAATCCTTTCGATGGGCCTTGCGCACGCCGGCTTCGGCAACGCCGATGCGCACACCGCTCACGGGATGCAGGTCGGCAGGGCGGGGGGCAGAGAGATGAACGGGCATGGGGGTGATCCTTCCAAAAGCAGAGGGCGATGATAGGACACCCCCCAAACAAACCATGGGCACGGCCTCTGCCACTGGCGCGATCCGTGCCAGCAGACACCGCGCAAGGGCCGCCCCGCCGCGCTGGTGTCGTCCCCCTTCCCGGCGAAGCCGAGAGAAGGGGGAAGCGGCGCAGCCGCTCAGGGGGTTGTCTCTGGTTCTAGGCGAGCTTGCCGTGGCACAGCTTGTATTTTTTACCACTGCCACAGGGGCAGGGGTCGTTGCGGTTGACCCGCCCACCGGCGGCCACCTTTTGCTGCACGCTGAGCGTGCGCTCATCCACCGTGGTCTCGACCTCGCCGGTTTCGGTGGGGGCGGAGTAGGTGACGTTGGCAATGCGTTCGGCGCGGGCCTCCATGTCTTCGGCGGCCTGGTCGATTTGCGTGGGCGACTGCACCTGCACCGTCATGAGGATGCGCGTGACCTCGTTCTTGACCATGTCGAGCAGTTGGCCGAACAGCTCAAACGCCTCGCGCTTGTATTCCTGCTTGGGCTGCTTCTGGGCATAGCCGCGCAGGTGGATGCCCTGGCGCAGGTAGTCCAGCGCCGAGAGGTGGTCGCGCCAATGCGAATCGAAATTCTGCAGCAGCACCACACGCTCAAACTGGGTGAAATTGTCCTGCCCCACCAGCTCGACTTTGGCGTTGTAAGCCGCGTGGGCGGCCTCCACCACCTTGTCGAGGATGTCTTCATCCGTCACGGACTGGGAACCCTCCACCAATTGCCGCAGTGCAAGGGTGATCTGCCATTCGTCGGCCAGTGTTTTTTCCAGTGCGGGCAAGTCCCATTGCTCTTCCACCGACTCGGCCGGCACATGCTGGCGCACGATGTCGGTAAAGCAGCCTTCGCGCATGCCGGCAATGAGCTCGGACAAGGCCACGGCATCCAGAATCTCGTTGCGCTGCTGGTAGATGACCTTGCGCTGGTCATTGGCCACGTCGTCGTATTCCAGCAATTGCTTGCGGATGTCGAAGTTGCGCGCTTCGACCTTGCGCTGCGCGCTCTCGATGCTGCGCGAGACAATGCCCGCCTCGATGGCCTCGCCTTCGGGCATCTTGAGCTTGTCCATGATGGCCTTGACCCGCTCACCCGCAAAAATGCGCATGAGCTGGTCGTCCAGGCCCAGGTAGAAGCGCGAAGAACCCGGGTCGCCCTGGCGGCCCGAGCGGCCGCGCAACTGGTTGTCGATGCGGCGCGATTCGTGGCGCTCGGTGGCGATGATGCGCAGCCCGCCCAGGGCCTTGACCTTTTCGTGGTCCTGCTGCCACTGGGCACGCAGGCTGGCAATGCGGCTTTGGCGCGTGCCTTCGTCCAGGGACTCGTCGGCCTCGATGGCCGCGATTTCTTTCTCGATATTGCCCCCCAGCACGATGTCGGTACCGCGGCCGGCCATGTTGGTGGCGATGGTGACCATGCCCTCGCGGCCTGCCTGGGCAACGATGTCGGCCTCGCGGGCGTGCTGCTTGGCGTTCAGCACCTGGTGCGGCAAACCCGCCTGGGTCAGAAGCTGGTCAATGATCTCGGAGTTCTCGATGGAGGTCGTACCCACCAGCACGGGCTGGCCGCGCTCGTGGCATTCGCGGATGTCGGCAATGGCGGCGTCGTACTTCTCGCGCGTGGTCTTGTACACGCGGTCGAGCTGGTCGTCGCGCTTGCTGGGGCGGTTGGGCGGGATGACCACGGTTTCCAGGCCGTAGATTTCCTGGAATTCATAGGCTTCGGTGTCGGCCGTTCCGGTCATGCCGCCCAGCTTGTTGTACAGGCGGAAATAGTTCTGGAAGGTGATGGATGCCAGGGTCTGGTTCTCGGCCTGGATATTCACACCCTCCTTGGCCTCCACGGCCTGGTGCAGGCCATCGCTCCAACGGCGGCCCGCCATCAAACGGCCCGTGAATTCGTCCACGATGACGATCTCGCCGTTTTGCACCACGTAATGCTGGTCGCGGTGGTAGAGGTGCTTGGCCTTGAGCGCTGCATACAGGTGGTGCATGAGCGTGATATTGGCCGGGTCGTAGAGCGAGGCGCCCTCGGCAATCAAACCCTGGCTGGCCAGCACGCGCTCCGCCGTCTCGTGGCCTTGCTCGGTCAGGAAGATCTGGTGCGCCTTCTCATCCACCGTGAAGTCGCCGGGCTTGGTCACGCCCTGGCCGGTGCGGGGGTCGGCCTCGCCCTCCTGGCGCACCAAGAGCGGCACCACCTGGTTCATGGAAAGGTACATGGCCGTATGGTCTTCGGCCTGGCCGCTGATGATGAGCGGCGTGCGCGCCTCGTCGATCAGGATGGAGTCCACCTCGTCCACGATGGCGAAGTTGAGCTTGCGCTGCACGCGGTCATGCGCCTCATAGACCATGTTGTCGCGCAGGTAGTCGAACCCGTATTCGTTGTTCGTGCCGTAGGTGATGTCGGAGCCATAGGCCGCCTGCTTTTCCTCGCGCGGCATTTGCGGCAGGTTGATGCCCACCGTGAGGCCCAGGAAGTTGTACAGCCGCCCCATCCAGGTGGCGTCGCGGTTGGCCAGGTAGTCGTTCACGGTCACCACGTGCACACCGCCGCCCGAGAGGGCATTCAGGTACACGGGCAGCGTGGCGGTCAGGGTTTTGCCCTCGCCCGTGCGCATTTCAGCGATCTTGCCGTAATGCAGCGCCATGCCGCCGATGAGCTGCACGTCGAAATGGCGCATTTTCATCACGCGCTTGGAGCCCTCGCGCACCACGGCAAAGGCTTCGGGCAACAGGTCGTCCAGCGCCTCGCCCTTGGCCACGCGTTCTTTGAATTCCTGGGTTTTGGCGCGCAATTGCTCGTCGCTGAGCTTTTCGTACTCCGGCTCCATCGCATTGATGCGCGCCACCGTTTTCCGGTACTGTTTGAGAAGCCGATCGTTGCGGCTGCCGAAGATTTTGGTCAGGAGATTGGTGGCCATGCGGACAGCTCCGTCCCGCGCGCCCGCGGACACACCGGACGGTCAGAAGCTTGTAAAGAAGTGGTATGAGGTGCGGCCATTTCCCGGTAATTCAAGGGCGGGGCCCAGCCGGGAGACAACTGCGGTGCGCGGATTCTACCTGCCAGCGGGCCGTGCCCCGGACGAGCCTGCCGCAGCGACTTTTTGTACCGCCTGGTTGCCCGCCGAGAGGAATTTTTGTGGATCCTGGGGCACACCCTGCACCAGCACCTCAAAGTGCAGGTGCGGCCCGGTGGAGCGGCCCGTGGTACCCACTTCGGCGATTTTCTGGCCCCGGCGCACCAGATCGCCGCGTTTGACCAGCACCTTGGACGAATGCGCGTAGCGCGAGACGATCTGGTTGCCATGGTCGATTTCAACCATATTGCCGAATTCGTGGTGGTATTCCTGCGTGACCACCACCCCGGCGGCCGCAGCCACGATGTCAGCCCCAGGTTCGGCGGGAAAATCCATGCCCGCGTGCAAGGCCGATTTACCCACGATGGGATCGATGCGCCAGCCAAAGCGCGAGCCCACATTGCGCCCCGGCGCGGGCGATTCGGTGGGCACCATGTGTTTGCGGATGTGCTGGTCGAACAAGCGCGATTCGAGGACGGTCAGCAAATCCACACGCTGGCCCGTAATCTGGTCAAGCTGCACCAAAGTGGCGTCCAGTTCCTCCATGGTGAGCGAGTGGCTGGCGATCAAGGCCCCGCCCACGCCCGGGGCAGCGGTCTTTTTGGGCGGCTCTATGCCCGCAAGGCCCGAGACCCGGTCGCCCAGCGACTCCAGTTCGACCATGCGCGCCTGCATTTCGCCCAGCTTGCGGGCCATGGCATCGATGTTTTGGCGTATGAAACGGTCGCGCTGGGTGAATTCGTCCTGCACCACAAGGCGCAGCACCGAACCGATCACAGGCCAGCCTTCGCGCGCGCCCTTGAGGAACACCAGGTGGTACATCAAAGCCGCCACGGCCATCAGTACCAGCGACGAGGCAAAGAAAAACGCCAGCAAACGCCCACCCGACAGGTGGATACTGCGGCTGCGGGCCAGCCGCGAGTCCATGATAATCAACTGCATCTGTCCATCCCGTGTCTTGAATCGACCATGCTCCGCCGCCACCACGCTGTCACGCTGCAGCAAGCCGCCGATGAATCTCCCACGTTGGCGCGGCTGGTATCGCTCACCCGCGAATCCAGCGAACGCCTCAAGGCCGTGGAACCCCTGGTTCCGCCAGCGCTGCGCGCCAGCATCCAGGCCGGCCCCATCGACGGGGGCACCTGGTGCCTGGTGGTCAAGAGCAACGCGGCCGCAGCCAAACTGCGCCAGTTGTTGCCCGCCATGCAGGCCCACCTGCGCAGCAAGGGGTGGGAGGTTAACGCCATTCGCCTGAAAATCCAAACCTGAGGCTTGAAAATATCAGGGTTTACCCTTGATTTCAGAGGGGCTGCGCAAGGTACGGCTGAGCAGCACCACCGGCACCAAGCCCACCAGCACCAACGCCAGCGAGGGCAAGGCCGCCTCGCCCAGCCGCTCATCGCGCGCCAATTGGTAGGCCACCACGGCCAGGGTGTCGCTGTTGAAGGGGCGCAGCACCAGGGTGGCAGGCAGCTCTTTCATCACATCCACAAACACCAGCAACGCCGCCGCTGCCGTAGAACGCCGCAGCAGCGGCCAGTGCACGCGCCGCAAAACGCCCCAGCGGCCTGCGCCCAGCATGCGGGCCGATTCGTCCAGGCTGGCGGGGATGCGCGCATAGCCGCTTTGCACCGACTGCAGTGCCACGGCGCCAAAGCGCACCAGATACGCCCACACAATGCCCAGCGCCGTGGTGGTGACCAGCGCCCCTATGCCCCACTGCGGCGCCAGGGCCTGCAACCAACCCACGGGCAAGAGCAGGCCCACCACCACCACCGCCCCGGGCACGGCATAGCCCAGGCTGGCCAGGCGCACCACCGCACGGGTCAGCACTACAGGCCTGCGGCGCACGGCAAAGGCCAGGGCCAGCGCCACCCCCACGCACAACAAGGCCGTCATACCCCCCAAGCGCATGCTGTTCCACGTCCAGGCCCCAAAGCGCTCCCAGGGCAGCACCGACCAATCGGCCGAGAGCGGCCGCAGCATGAACAGCACCGGCGCCACAAACCCCAACACCACAGGCATCAGGCAGGCCAGCCAAGCCAGCGCTGCCCACCGCCCCGAGAGGGGGATGGGCTGCGCCTCGGCCGATCCTGCCCGCCCCGCCCCCGACCCCGCAAAGCGCATGCGCCGCTGGGCGTGCTGCTCCAGCCCCAGCAATACCAGCACCAGGGCCAGCAGCAGGGTGGAGAGCTGGGCGGCGGCGATGCGGTTGTCCATGGCCAGCCAAGCCTTGTAGATGCCGGCGGTAAAGCTCTGGATGCCGAAGTAGCTCGTCACCCCGTAGTCGGCCAGGGTTTCCATGAGCACCAGGGCCACCCCGGCCGCCACCGCCGGGCGCGCCAGCGGCAGCGCCACACGGCCAATGCGCCGGTGCAGGGGGGCGCCCAGCAGGCGGGCGGCCTCCATCAAATGGGCAGCCCGCTCCCCCAGCGCCGTGCGTGCCAGCACATACACATAGGGGTACAGCGCAAACACGAACACCAGCACCGCGCCCCACAGGCTGCGCACTTCGGGCAGCAAACGCCCTTCCCAGCCAAAGGCAGCGCGCAAACCGACCTGCAGGGGGCCGCTGAACTGCAAAAAGTCGGTGTAAGCGTAGGCCGTGACGTAGGCAGGCATGGCCAGGGGCAGCAAAAGCAGCCACTCGAATGCACGCCGCCCCGGAAACTCAAACAGCGTCACCGCCGCTGCGGCCACCGTACCCACGCAGGCCGCGCCCAGGCCCACCCACAGCACCAGCCACAGCGTGGTCCAGGCGTAGCTGGGCAAAACAGTGGCTGCCATCTCCCGCAGGATGCTGCCAGCCCCTGCATCCCCCCCGCCACCGGGCAGCCAGGCGCCCAGCAGGGCCAGCACGGGCAGCGAGAGCACAGCGGCCAGGAGCAGCAAAGGAACAGAGCGGAGAACGGATGGCAGGCGCGGCAAGGGGGGCAGCCCAATGAAAATGCGAATTCTACGCATTCGCCCGCAGGCTTTTGCAACGGGCTTCTACAATCACCCCCATGTTTTTGGAAGTCTCCCACCTGCAGGTGCGCTACCGTGGCCAGGCCACGCCCGCCGTGCAGAACGTGTCGCTGGGCCTGCGTGCCGGGCAGATCGGCGTGCTGATCGGCCCCTCGGGCTGCGGCAAAACCACCTTGCTGCGCTGCGTGGCCGGGCTGGAGCCGGTATCTGCCGGCCTGATCCGGCTCGATGGGCAGGATGTGGGCGCGCCCGGCCGCTGCGTGCCGCCTGAACACCGGCGCATTGGCATGGTGTTCCAGGACTATGCCCTGTTCCCCCACCTCGACGTGGGCGCCAACGTGGCCTTTGGCCTCCATACCTTGCCGCAAGCTGAACGCGCCGCGCGCGTGGCCGAAGTGCTGGAACTGGTGGGCCTGGCGGGCAGCGCCGCACGCTACCCGCATGAACTGTCCGGCGGCCAGCAGCAGCGCGTGGCGCTGGCGCGCGCCCTGGCCCCGCGCCCCCGGCTGATGCTGCTGGACGAGCCCTTCTCCAACCTCGACGTGGAGCTGCGCGAACGCCTGGCGCACGAAGTCCGCGCCATCTTGCAGCAGGCAGGCACGACGGCCCTCTTCGTCACGCACGACCAGTTCGAAGCCTTTGCCATTGGCGACGTGATTGGTGTGATGGAACAAGGCCATTTGCACCAATGGGACGACGCCTACAGCCTCTACCACCGCCCCGCCACGCGCTTTGTGGCCGACTTCATCGGGCACGGCGTATTCGCCCCCGCCACACTGGTGCAGCAAGGCCAGAGCGTGGTGGTGCGCACCCCACTGGGCGACCTGGCCAACCTGACCGAATGCCCCCTGCCCGCCCATTACCCCAGCGGCGCTTGCGATGTGCTGCTGCGCGCCGACGACATCGTGCACGACGACCACGCCCCCGTGCAGGCGCAAATCGTGCGCAAGGCTTTTCGCGGATCGGAATTTTTGTACACCCTGCGTCTGGACAACGGCCAACAGCTCCTGGCCCATGTGCCCAGCCACCACGACCACGCCATCGGCGAGTGGATAGGCATCCGCGCCGAAGTGGACCATGTGGTCACCTTCGAGCGCATGGCGCCGCCTGCCCCATGACCGCAGGCACCGGCGCACCGCCCTGCTTTGACGCGGTCATCATCGGCGCGGGCGCCGCTGGCCTGTTCTGCGCTGCCCAGGCGGGCCAGCGCGGCTGCAAGGTGCTGCTCATCGACCACGCCCCGCAGGTGGCCGAAAAAATCCGCATTTCTGGCGGTGGGCGCTGCAATTTCACCAACCGCGACCTGGACCCGCAGGCGCCGCACAAGCACTTCGTCGGCCAGAACCCGCAGTTCTGCCGCTCCGCGCTCTCGCGCTTTGCGCCGCAGGATTTCATCGCGCTGGTGCAGAAGCACGGCATCCCTTTCCACGAAAAGCACAAAGGCCAGTTGTTTTGCGACCGCTCGGCCGAAGACCTCATCGCCATGCTGCTGGCCGAATGCGCCCAAGGCGGGGTGACGCACTGGCAGCCGTGCAGCGTGAAAAAAATAGCGGTTTTGGCCTCTAGCGCCCAAGGAGAAAGCGCTGCAAGCTATCAAATTGATACCGGCCGCGGCCCCGTACAGGCGCGCAACCTGGTGGTGGCCACGGGCGGCCTGTCCATCCCCAAAATCGGCGCGACCGACCTGGGCTACCGCATCGCCCAACAGTTCGGCATCCCCTTGGTAGAACGCCGCCCCGGCCTGGTGCCGCTGACCTTCGATGGCGCCGAATGGGCACCCTGGGCACAACTGGCGGGCCTGGCCTTGCCCGTGCGCATCAGCACCGGCAGCAAAAAAGCGCACATGGCCTTCGACGAAGACCTGCTGTTCACGCACCGGGGGCTGTCGGGTCCGGCGGTGCTGCAAATCTCCAGCTACTGGCAGGAAGGCTCACCCCTGGCGATCGACCTGGCGCCCTCGGTCAACCTGCCAGAAGCCCTGGCGCTGGCCAAGGCCCGCTCGCGCAAGCGCATCGCCAACGAGTTGGCCCAGCTCGTGCCCAGCCGCCTGGCCGATGCCTGGGCCGGACGCGACGCCGACTGGCAGCGCCCCATCAACGAGGCTTCCGACAAGGCCCTGGCCCGGCTGGCCGAGCAAATGGCCCACTGGGAACTGACGCCCACCGGCACCGAAGGCTACAAAAAAGCCGAAGTCACCCTGGGCGGCATCGACACCCGGGCGCTGTCGCAGCAAACCATGGAATGCAAGACCCAGCGCGGGCTGTATTTCATCGGCGAAGTGGTGGACGTGACGGGCTGGCTGGGCGGCTACAACTTCCAGTGGGCTTGGGCAAGCGCGCATGCCTGTGCCTTGGCGCTGGCTGAAAACCAAGGGCTCGCGACCACTTGATCTACCATTCAAAATGGCTATAATCTTTGGCTCTGCTGGCATTACCCCGTCGGCCAAATACTAGTTACAGTCACTGACTGAGACGGGGAAACCCGCCACGCACGGCCCCCAGGCCCGATCTTCCTGGAGACCCTCTGCAGGCACATTTTGGAAACCATTAGCTAATGACCACCATCCGCGTAAAAGAGAACGAACCGTTTGACGTCGCCCTGCGCCGCTTCAAGCGCACCATTGAAAAGCTCGGCCTGCTGACCGACCTGCGC
>CAZRFF010000011.1:15979-17392 GCA_964599265.1 uncultured Simplicispira sp.
CTCAGCCCTCAACCACCTCGCGCCTGCCCGCCTGGCCCTGCCAGGCGCGCTGCGCCACCGCGCCTGCAGGGGTGATGCCCAGCGCCCGCGTGCCGGCGCCGCGCTGCAGCCAGCCGCTGTCCAGGCAATGCCGGCAGACCAGTGTGCCGAGCCGGCCCGCCAGGTGCATGCGCCGCTCGCTCCAGTCCAGGCAGGGGCGGCAGGAGGGGGGCTGCCCACCCGGCAGGGCGAGCGATTCGGCCGGGATGCCAAGCGGGAGCAGCGCCGCCGGCAGGCGCTCCGTGGCCTGCGCCGAGGTGGCGTCGGCGTCGAGCACGACCGCGCCAGCGTCGCTCAAATGCCCGGCGATGGCCACACCCAGGCGGCCCGCCAGGTGGTCGTAGCAGCTGCGCGCGGTGCGCAGCGCCGCGTCGGCCGGCCCGGTGGCCACGCGGCGGGCGGGCTGCAACACCGCCAGTTGCATCAGGCCTTCGAGCATGCGCGCCACTTGCGCGGAAGCCAGGCGGTGGTAGCGGTGGCGCCCTTGGGGCTGCACCTGCAGCAGGCCCGCCTCCACCATCAGCGCGAGGTGCCGGCTGGCTGCGGCCGGGCGCATGTGCGCCGCGCTGGCCAGTTCGCGGGCGGTGAGCGCGCGCCCGTCCATCAGCGCCAGCAGCATGGCGGTGCGCGCCGGCTCGCCGGCCAGCGCGGCCACGTGGGCAATGCGGTTGGTATCCATGCGCGCAGTGTGCGGCAAGCCGCGCGCGCTCGCTTCGCCCCACAGCGAAGCGTGGCGCGCGGCGCGCGGCCCACCATGCGGCTTCATTCCCCTGCCCGAGGCCGCACCATGACCATCACCTGTTTCATCCGCTACGAGATCGACCCGTTCCAACGCGAGGCCTTCCGCGAATACGCCGAACACTGGGGGCGCATCATCCCGCGCTGCGGCGGCCACCTGCTCGGCTACTTCCTGCCGTGGGAGGGCAGCAACTGCGAGGCCTGGGGGCTGATCGCCTTCGACAGCCTGGCGGCCTACGAGGCCTACCGCGCCCGCCTGCGCGCTGACCCCGAGGGCCGCGCCAACTTCGAGCGCGCCCAGCGCCAGCGCTTCATCCTGCGCGAGGAGCGGCGCTTTACCGAGGTGGTGGCGGGCACGCTGGGCCGAACGGGGGGCGCATAGGCCCCGCCGTACGCAGCAGCACGGCGAAACGGACCACCCCTTTGCCGCTCACAAGTCGTTATAATGCTGGGCTTTGCTGGCAATGCCCCGTCGGCCAATACTAGTTATAGACGGGGAAACCGCTTCGTACGGCGCCCGGGCCCGATCTCCCGCGCACCCTCTGCGGGGCACCAAATATTTGGAAAACCTAGCTGATGACCACCATCCGTGTAAAAGAAAACGAACCCTTTGACGTGGCGCTGCGCCGCTTCAAG
>CAZRFF010000012.1:0-16414 GCA_964599265.1 uncultured Simplicispira sp.
ATGCAGTAAAACCGCAAAATTGTCTGGATTTTTGCGGGTATTGCACGCAAACTTCAAGACACCAGAAGGAGGCCATATGCCTGCCCAAAGAACCCGCATCGTTTCGGAGCCGCCGCCGTATTGGATCTCGGAGCCCGATGGCAGCGGCGGAATACGCCTGTGCTTTGCCATACGCAGCGGCGGCTGGAACGCTGCCCTGGTCGCTGCCGGTGCGGCCATCGTCCTGACTGGTCTGTGGGGCATGCACTGGTTGACCGACGGCGGCGGATTGACGGTAGCCGGCTGGGTTTTTCTGTTTCTGGTGCCCGGAGGTGCGGTGCTGTTCGGTGTCCATGTGCTTGGCAGGATGCTGTGGGCGCAGACCGAATATGTTCTGTCCCGCGACGCGCTGACGGAAAACCGGCGCTCCGTGTGGGGTTCTCGAAGCACGACCATCGCACGGCAGCGCATTGCCGCCATCACACAAAACTACACACCACCCAGAAAAAGCGAGCCACATGGCAGCGATGGAACATGGGTGACCTTCATCGACTGGAGCGAGCCCGGCGCACGCCAGCACGACCTGGCCCTCGATGGCCTCGGGACGGTGGCCGAAAAGCAATGGCTGGGCCCCCTGCTAGCCGAATGGGCCCAGGTGCCGCTCAAGCGTGGGTTCTCCGACGGTTTTGAAGAAGCCGACCCCGCAGAGCTGCCACCCGACGATTGATATTCAATTTATTACAAACATTTGATATTTTTGCTTATGTGGAGTAATATTTACCCACCATGCCACACCACACCGCCCCTGATGCCAAAGTCCAGCCCAAGCACCTGTTGCTAGAGTTGTTGCTCGCCACGGGCGAAGAATCGCTGCCCGTGAGCCACGCCGTGGCGGCGGGGGTGGTGTTTGGCATTACGGAAAACCATATCCGCGTGACGCTGGCACGGTTGGCTGCGCAGGACATGGCCGAAGCCACCGAGCGCGGCGCCTGGCGCCTGGGGCCTGCTGCGCAAAATCTGGCGCAGGACGTGGCCAACTGGCGCAGCACGGCCCAGCGCCTGCGCCCCTGGAACGGCCAGTACGTGGCAGCACATGCCCTGCCCCTGCCGCGCAGCGATAGGGCCGCCCACCAGCAACGCGAGCGCGCTTTGCACCTATTGGGTTTTGCCGAACTGCAAGCGGGTTTTTGGCTGCGGCCCGACAACATCGAGGCCGACATTGCCGCCATCCGCACACGCCTGCACGCCCTGGGGCTGGAAGGCGCCGTGGTCTGCGGCTGCACCCAGCTCGACGCCACCACCGAAGCCGCCGTGGACGCGCTGTGGAATGGCGCAGCGCTCAACCAAGGCTACCGCGCCACGCAAGAGCGCCTGCAGCACTGGCTGCACCACAGCGCCCGCCTGCCGATTGCGCAAGCGGCGCGTGAATCTTTCTTTCTGGGCGGCGCAGCCATCCGCCAGCTGGTGTACGACCCGCTGCTGCCCGAGCCCATGGTGGATGGCGTGCTGCGCCAGGCCTTTATGGACAGCGTGCTCAGCTTTGACCAGGCGGGCCGCGCCATCTGGCAGGGTTTTTACGACACCCTGACCAGCCCCGACACCGCCCCCCGCCGCACGCGTTTGCGCGTGGCCTGAGTCCATCCCCCATGCCCTGGAGATTGCCATGAATGCCATGAACGACACCCCCGCCCTGAACACCCGCTACCTGGCCGAGACGCACCAGGTGGTCAATGTCTCGTGCGAACTGGCGGACTACAACATGTTTGCCCAGGACACCGCCCTGCGCGAGGCCGTGCAGCGCGAAGGCGCCGGTTGGGCCGAGGCTGATTTGCACACATTCGGCCAGCTCACCGGCTCGGCCGAATACCTGGAACAAGGGCATCTGGCCAACAAGTTCCAGCCGGAGCTGGACACACACGACCGCTTTGGCAACCGCATCGACCTGGTCAAGTTCCACCCTGCCTACCACCGCTTCATGGGCACGGCCATCGAGCACGGCCTGCATTCCTCGCCCTGGACGGATCCGCGCTCTGGCGCCCACGTGGCGCGCGCGGCCGGCAACTACCTGCACACCCAGGTCGAGGCCGGGCATGGCTGCCCCATCACCATGACTTTTGCCGCCATCCCGACCCTGCGCCTGCAGCCGGATGTGGCAGCAGCGTGGGAGCCCAAAATCACTGCCCGCCACTACGACCCGCGCAATGTGCCCGCTGCGCAAAAGCAGGGGCTGACCATTGGCATGGCCATGACGGAAAAGCAGGGCGGCTCGGACGTGCGTGCCAACACCACGCAGGCCTACCCTGTGGGCCAGACCGGGCCTGGGCACATGTATGAATTGGTGGGCCACAAGTATTTTGTGTCTGCCCCCATGTGCGACGCCTTTTTGGTGCTGGCGCAAACGCCCAAGGGCCTGTCATGCTTTTTGCTGCCACGCTGGCGCCCCGATGGCAGCAAAAACCCCATGCAGGTGCTGCGCCTGAAGAAGAAGATGGGCAACGCCTCCAACGCATCGAGCGAGACCGAGCTGCGCGGAGCGCTGGCCTGGATGGTGGGCGAAGAAGGGCGCGGCGTGCGCAATATCCTGGAAATGGTGGCCATGACGCGCTTTGACTGCATGGTGGGCTCCAGTAGCGGCATGCGCATGGCGCTGTCGCAGGCGCTGCACCACTGCGCACACCGCAGCGCTTTTGGTGCGCGCCTGGCCGATCAGCCCCTGATGCAAAACGTGCTGGCCGACCTGGCGCTGGAGAGCGAGGCCGCCATGGTGCTGTCCATGCGCATGGCGCGTGCGCTGGACGAGCGCGCCAACAGCCGCCACGAAGACCTGCTGGTGCGCCTGATGACCGCCGTGGGCAAGTACTGGATCTGCAAGCGCACCCCGCAGCACGCCTACGAGGCCATGGAATGCATCGGCGGCAGCGGCGTGATGGAGGACTGCATGTTCCCGCGCCTGTTCCGCGAATCGCCGGTCAACGCCATTTGGGAGGGCAGCGGCAACGTGCAGTGCCTGGACGTGCTGCGCGCCATGGTCAAATCGCCCGAGGTGGTGGAGGCCTTTTTTGCCGAACTGCGCCCCACCCAGGGCCAGAGCCGTCTGCTGGACGCGCAGGTGCAGGCCCTGGGCAAAGCGCTGACCGACCCCAGCGACATGGAATACCGCGCCCGCCATGTGGTCGAGCGCATGGCGCTGGCCATGCAGGCATCGCTGCTCTTGCGCGCTGCGCCGGACTACGTGGCCGACGCTTTCTGCGCATCGCGCCTGGATGGGCAAGGGAGCTTCCACTACGGTGCGCTGCCACGCGGCGCCAAGGTGCAAGCCATCATCGATCGTGCCACGCCGCGCGTGGGCTGAGCAGGGCTGGGCGATACCCCTGGTGCCAGCGCCGCCTTGGGCAAGGTGCTGGCGAGCCCCCGGGGCTTTGCCCTACCATGGGCCGCTTCACAGCGGCCTTTTTCATGCCCGGAGACACCACCATGCCCACACTCTACATCGGCAATAAAAATTATTCTTCCTGGTCCATGCGCCCCTGGGTGCTGATGCGCCAGGCGGGCATCCCTTTCACCGAGGTGGTGGCGCGTTTTGATAGTTTTGCACCCGACTCGCAGTTCAAGGCCACGCTGGCAGGCGTCTCGCCCACGGGCAAGGTGCCGGCACTGGTCGATGGCGATCTGGTCATTTGGGACACCCTGGCCATTGCCGAATATCTAGCCGAGTCCCACCCAGAAAAGCAGCTCTGGCCCCAAGACAAGGCTGCCCGCGCCCGCGCACGCAGCGTGGCGGCTGAAATGCACAGCGGCTTTGCCGCCCTGCGCGGCGCCTGCCCCATGAACATCGAAGCGCACCTGCACGACACCGGCGCCCTGCTCTGGCGCGACCGCCCCGCCGTGCGCGCCGACGTGGAGCGCCTGGTGGCCATGTGGACCGAATTGCTGCAGCAGTTCGGCGGCCCCATGCTGTTTGGCGCATTCACCATCGCCGACGCCTTCTACGCCCCGGTGTGCATGCGCCTGCACAGCTACGGCATCCCTGTGCCGTCGCACATCCAGGCCTATGTGCAACGCGTGCGCGGGCTGCCGGGCGTCAAGGACTGGATTGACGGCGCCCTGGCCGAAAAAGACTTCCGTGATTTTGAGGAGCCCTACCGCCTGCGCCCCACCGCCTGAACGGGCCTGCACCATGAAGCTGCACATCCTGTCCGACCTG
The DNA here is from genome assembly GCA_964599265.1 of uncultured Simplicispira sp. Taxonomy (GTDB): domain Bacteria; phylum Pseudomonadota; class Gammaproteobacteria; order Burkholderiales; family Burkholderiaceae_C; genus Simplicispira. Next base: position 4,184 of record CAZRFF010000012.1, read on the forward strand.
CACCTGAGCGTGCAAGGCATGGAACACCCGCATACCGATGCGGACGTGGTCATCCTGGCCGGTGACATTGCCCGCCCAGCCCAGGCCATTGACTGGGCCTGCGGCTTTGGCAAACCCGTGCTCTATGTGCCGGGCAACCACGAGTTTTATGGCTCCAGCCTGGCGGAAACGGTGCAGAGCATGCAGCGCCAATGCGCTGGCACGCCCGTGCAGGTGCTGAGCAACCAAGCCGTCACGCTGCAGGGCGTGCGCTTTGTCTGCAGCACGCTGTGGAGCGACTTTCGCATTGCAGGCGACGACGCCGCACGCCAGCACGCCATGGCCGAGGCGCAGGCTTTCATGCGCGACTTTTCTCGCATCCGCACGGATGCAGACCCGGACAGCGCGCTGTTCACCCCGCAAGATGCCGCCCAGCAGTACGACGCCAACGTGCTTTGGCTGCAGGAGCAGCTCGGCACACCGTTTGACGGCCCCACCGTGGTCATCACCCACCATGCGCCCTCGCCGCGCAGCATCCACCCGCGCTTTGAGGGCTCCGTCTTCAATGCCATTTTTGTGTCCAACGCCGAGCATTTGCTCGACGGGCGGCGGGTGCCGCTGTGGGTCCACGGCCACACGCACGACAGTTTTGACTACACCGTGAACGGCACCCGCGTGCTGTGCAACCCCCGGGGGTATGGCAAGGAGGGGGAGGTGGAGAACAGCGCGTTCGATCCAGTACTGGTGGTGGAAATCAACCGATGCCAGCCCCGGGCTTGGTAGCGTTTATGCGCTGCATTGGGGCTGCCCTTGGCAAGCTCTGATATTCACCACCATCCCGCCGCATGCAGTCCGCTCACCGACGCGCCCCCGGCGCGGCAAGGCGGGCCAACGACGCTATACGGTTGAAGGCCAATCCGTATTACCCCTGCCGGAACTGCTTGCGCAAGTACGGCTTGTGCCGTGCGATGTGCGCCAGTTGCTCGGGGGCCAGCGTGCCACCCAGATCTTCGTCTTCGGTGTTGAGCACCAGGTTGCCATACACCAGCGCACGACGCACGACCTCGGCCTCGCTCACGCCCTGGGCATGCGCCAGTTCCATGGACACGCGGCGCATGGCACGCTGCGACAGCATCCACATGGCGCCGAAGGCATCCCACGCGCTGGCGGCCTCCAGGGCCTTTTCGCGCTCGGCCAGGATCTCGTTTAGCGGCTTGGCCAACACATCCTGCAAGGTGTCGAGCTGCTGTTGCAGCACCTCTGCGTGCTCCTGCAGTTGCGCGGTAGCAGCCTCAGCAGCACTGGGCGCCACTGGCGCAGGAATGGGCAGGCTGCCATCGGGATTGGACTGGGCAATGGTCAGAGAAGAAGCAATCGACATAAACCAGGTTCCGACAGTTTTTCAATACAAAGGAACGGCGTCATACATCCCTGTCGGGACTTCTGATCAGACGCACACGCGGTGCCACTTTGTGCCCCAGCGAATCACGCCTGACCATACCAAAACAACGGGACTCATGAATCACCTGCGGCCAACTCGCATAACCGTAGTTCTGCGGCTTTTCATTGGGATGCAAGGCATGCAATCTTTCCAACACCACACTGAGCAGCACTGTTCCATCTTCGGCAAGGCCTACGCCATGTACCGCATCGCGCAAGGCCTGGAGCAAAGGGGTTGATTCCACGGGGACTCTTCCATGGAACAACAGCCCCTGGCCTTGCGGGCTACCCAAAAATGCAGCCAAATATTCCCCCGCTTCGACCATACCTTTGCCAATATCCTGGAGTAGGAGCCGAAAGCGCTCCGCTTTCTCGTAGCCTCTCTGCAGACTGTCCAGTGCTTGCGCACAGCCACCCAGGCTCGTGAGGTCGAATCGTTCGACCAAGTGATGCACCCATTGATTGCGCAGATCCACCATTTCACGCATCGACGATTGCAAAGCCTCGAAATCTTCTGGCGACACCGTCCAACGGACACTATGTTGCATTGAGAGGTGGTCATCAGGCAAAGCACGCTCTTTTCGTTTGCCAGAAGACGTACTGCTATCCACGACGACATCACCCACAAAAGCCGTCACCAATCCACCCAAAGTCATAGAAGCCAAGCGTTCTTTTTCAAACGCACGGCTCACTTCAAAAGCGGCGACGCCCTCGTCTTCACTCCTTGAGTGGACGGCCGTTACTTCAGCGTTATGCAGTAAAGCCTTCAACAGCCGCTCCGATTGCTGCAGCGACAGCATGCAACGCCCCAGCCAGCGCTGTACTTGGCGCTGTGGCTCTGCATATTCAGGCTCAGCTTGATCGCAAAATTCCATTCATTTCTCGCCAAAAGTCCGGCGCCTCTAAACTCGCTGGATGCAAATCTACATGGTAGGCGGCGCGGTCCGCGACAAACTGCTGGGGCGCCCCGTGAACGATCACGACTGGGTGGTGGTGGGCGCTACGCCCGAACAGATGGTGGCCCAGGGTTACCTGCCCGTGGGGCGGGATTTTCCGGTGTTTTTGCACCCCGAGACACACGAGGAATATGCCCTGGCACGCACCGAGCGCAAAAGCGGGCGCGGCTACCGTGGTTTTGTGGTGCAGACATCACCCGACGTGACGCTGGAAGAAGACCTGTCGCGGCGCGATCTGACGATCAATGCCATCGCGCTGGACGCGGACAACACGGAAGGCAAAGGCTTGATAGACCCCTACCACGGCGCGCGCGACCTGCGCGACAAGGTGCTGCGCCACGTCACCCACGCCTTCCACGACGACCCGGTGCGCATCCTGCGCGTGGCGCGGTTTGCAGCACGGTTTACCGATTTTTCCATTGCTCCAGAAACCCTGGCGCTGATGCGCTCCATGGTGGCGCAGGGCGAGGCCGACCACCTGGTGGCCGAGCGTGTATGGCAGGAGCTGGCCCGTGGGCTGATGGAAGAAAAGCCTTCGCGCATGTTCGAGGTGCTGCGCCAGTGCGGCGCGCTCAAGGTGGTGCTGCCCGAAGTGGACCGCCTGTGGGGTGTGCCCCAGCGCGCCGACTACCACCCCGAGGTGGACACCGGCGTGCACCTGATGATGGTGCTGGACATGGCCGCACGCCTGCAGGCCCCGCTGGCCGTGCGCTTTGCCTGCCTGGCGCACGACCTGGGCAAGGGCACCACGCCGCCCGACGTGCTGCCGCGCCACATCGGCCACGAGCAGCGCAGCGCGGATCTGCTCAAGGGCCTGTGCCAACGCCTGCGCGTGCCCACGGACTGCCGCGAGCTGGCCGATGTGGTGGCGCGTGAGCACGGCAACATCCACCGCAGTACCGACCTGGGCGCCGCAGCCCTGGTGCGGCTGCTGGAGCGCTGCGACGCGGTACGCAAACCAGCGCGTCTGGACGATATTCTGTGGGCCTGCGAATGCGACGCACGGGGGCGCCTGCACTTTGAAGAAAGGCCCTACCCGCAGCGCACGCGCTTGAACCAGGTACTGGCCGTGGTGCTATCGGTGGCGACCCACGAAGTCGCTGCCCGCGCCGCTGCCAAGGGGCTGACCGGCCACAAAGTGGGTGAAATGATCCACGCCGAGCGCGTGCAGGCCGTGGCCGAGTGGCTGGCCCAAGGCCGCTGAGCCACTGCGGCGGCGGCTTCAGGCCGCTTGGCGCACCCAGCGCACGATGTCGGCAGCACCCAGGGCGCCGGAGATGCGCGATACCTCGCGTCCGCCCTGGAACAGCACCATGGTGGGGATGCTGCGGATATTGAAGCGCCCTGCCAAGGCCTGGTGCGCCTCGGTATTGAGCTTGGCCAAGCGCACGCCAGGCTCCAGCTCGCGCGCAGCCTGGGCAAAGGCCGGGGCCATCATGCGGCAGGGGCCGCACCAGGGCGCCCAAAAATCCACCAGCACGGGAATATGGCTGCGGCCCACATGGCGCTCAAAGCTGTGGTCATCCAGCTCCAGCGGTGCGCCCGTGAACAGCGCTTGGTGGCAACTACCGCAATCGGGCTGGCTGGCCAGCTGCGCCGACTGGACGCGGTTGGTCGTGTGGCAATGGGGGCAGACGATGTGCAGGGATTCGGACATGGCAACTCCTAGCCCACCACATCGGGCCAGGGGGCTGAAACTTCAAGCCCCACTCACCAGCGCCCGCCTCCCTGCCATCACACCCATTTGGCGATCCAACTGGCCAGCAGGCTGAGCACCACCGTGCTGGCCAGCGGAATGCTCCACTCACGGCCACGCCAGCAAAAGTGCAAGTCCCCAGGCAAGCGCCCCAGCCCCAGGCGCTGCAGCCAGGGCATGAGCCCGTTGATGAGCACCAGGGCCAGAAAAACGACGATGAGCCAGCGGATCATGGTGGTGGGGCTTGCGTGCTGGATCACTCCTGGGGCCGATGCCTCACAGCCGGTGTGTGCGGTCGCCCTGGGCAAAGCCCACGGCATCCCAAGGCTGGCCTTTACCCAGCAGCAGCACTTGAAAAAGCTCGCCCATCTCATGCTCCATGAGCAGCTTGGCGGCCAGGGCACGCTCGGGCAGCGGCACCTGCTCCATGGCCTGCGCCATGCCGCAGTTGATGAGGAAATGCGCCTGCGTGGTGTAGCCCAGCAGTTGCCATTCCTGGCCCGGGGGCAAGGGCTGCTCTTGCGCGGCAAGAACGATGCCGGTGAAGTTGACGTGCGCGGTGATGTCCTTGAGGCCCACATCCACCAGCGGGTTGTCGTCGGCCTGGTGGGCGCGGTGGCACATGACCGTGCCCATGTGGCGCTGCGGGTGGTAGTACTCGCGCTCGCCAAAGCCGTAGTCGATGAGCAAAAGCGCGCCGCGCTGCAGCTTCTCGCCCAGGGTGCGCACAAAGGCTTCGGCCTGGGGGTGGGTTTCGGTCAGGTAGTCGTGCCCGCCCTCCACAGGGATGGGGGGGGCCAGGTCCGTGGGCCGGTCTTGCCAGACAAAAGCCCCTTGCTCCAGCGCCACCCCGCGTTCGTGCCACTGGCCGTTTTTGCGCACGATGAGCTGTACGGGCATGGCGTCGAGCAGTTCATTGCCCACCACCACGCCTTCCAGGGTGTCGGGCAAGGCGTCCAGCCAGCGCAGTTTGTGCGCATGGGCGGCCAGGCGCTCTTGCTGGCGCGCGCGCAGGCTGCCCGACACATCGACGATGGTGTAGCGCTGCACCGCGTCGCCCAGCGCATCGAGCAACTGCAGCGCCAGTGCGCCCGAGCCTGCGCCAAATTCCCAGACCCCATGGGTGCCCGTGCGTGCCAAGGCCTCGCGCACCTGCACGGCCAGCGCCTGGCCGAACAGGGGGGTCAGCTCCGGCGCGGTCACAAAATCGCTGCCCGACTGCGGCAAGTGGCCAAACTTGGGCAGGCTGCCCGCGTAGTAACCCAGGCCAGGGGTGTAGAGGGCCAACTGCATGAAGCGGTCAAAGCCGATCCAGCCGCCAGCATCGGTGACAGCCTGGGCAATGTGCGCTTGCAGCGCGGTCGTTAAACTGTGGGTGTCTTGCATCACACTGCGCATTGTCCCCGAATGCTTACCCCCAACCGCCCCCGCACCGTTTTGGTCACCGGCGCCGCCAAGCGCCTGGGCCGCACCATTGCCCTGGCGCTGGCCGAGGGCGGCTGGCAGGTGGCCGTGCACTACCGCAGCTCAGAAGCAGACGCTCTTGAAACCGTAGCTACTTGCGCAGGCTTATCAGGCGTTAGCGGCCATTTTGAGGCTGATTTTTCGGATGAGTCCGCCGTGCGCAGCCTGCTGCCGCGCGTGGTGGCGCATTTTGGGGAGGTGGATGCCGTGGTCAACAGCGCATCGCTGTTTGAGCATGACGACGCTGCCAGTTTTGGCTACGCCAGGCTGCAGCAGCACCTGGCCAGCAACACCGCCGCGCCCATTGTGCTGGCGCAGTCCTTGCACGCCCATCTGGGCGAACGGGCGGCAGCAGGCGAGGCCGGCGCCCAGGGCGCCGTGGTGAACCTGCTGGACCAAAAGCTCTGGAACCAGAACCCGGATTTTCTGAGCTACACCCTCTCCAAAGCCGCGCTGGAAGCCGCCAGCACCATGCTGGCCCTGGCTCTGGCGCCGCGCGTGCGCGTGGTGGGCGTGGCGCCAGGGCTCACCCTCACCAGCCACTACCTGAGCGAAGAACAGTTCCAGCAACTGCACGCGCTCAGCCCCCTGGGGCGCTCATCGACCGCGCAGGACGTGGCCCAGGCCGTGCGCTTTGCGCTGGAGAACCGATCCATCACCGGCACCACGCTGCTGGTCGATGGGGGCCAACACCTGATGCGCTTCGAGCGCGATTTTTCTCTGATGCAAGGCAACGCCACGCCATGACACCCGCCACCGGCCTGCAAACCCTGACCCTCACCGGCCTGCGCTTCAACGCCAACCTGGGCATTCTGGCGCACGAAAAAAATGCACCCCAACCCATCCAGGTCGATGCCGAGCTGAGCCTGGGCGCACAGCCCCTGGCGCCGCACGACGACGACATTGCCCATGTGCTGGACTACCGCAAAGTGCGGCAAATCATCATCGACGAGTGCACGGCCGAGCACGTGAACCTGCTGGAGAGTCTGATCGGCAAGCTGGCGCAGCGCCTGATGCAGTTGCCCGGCGTGCTGGGCGTGCGCGTGAAGATCGCCAAGCTGGAGATTTTTGACGACTGCGAGGTGGCGATTCGCATGGAAGCGGGGCAGTGGTAATGCCAGCGCGCTGACCGCGCCGCTCACCCGCCTTCGACGACGGGGTGCTGCTGCAAAAACGCCTCCAATTCGGCAATGGGCAGGGGCCTGCTCAACAAATAGCCCTGGTAGTAACGGCAGCCCCAGGCGGTCAGGGCGTCACGCTGCTCGGCGGTTTCCACGCCTTCGGCCATGACCTCCAGCCCCAGGCTGCGGCCCAGTGCGATCACGGTTTGCGCAATGGCCGCGTCGTTGGGGTCTTGCAAAATGTCGCGCACAAAACTTTGATCGATCTTGAGCTGCTGCAGCGGCAGGCGCTTGAGGTAGGCGAGCGACGAAAACCCTGTGCCAAAGTCATCCAGCGAGAAACGCACCCCCAGGCTGCGCAGGTCTTTCATGCGCGCGATCACGTCTTCGATCTGGTGCAGCATCAGGCTTTCGGTCAGTTCGACCTTGAGCTGCCCCGCCGGCGCCCTCGTTTCCGCCAGCACCTCGCGCACCTGCTGCACAAAATCGTCTTGCTGGAACTGCCCGGCACTCACGTTCACCGCCATGGTGAGGTGGCGGCGCACGGGGTCTTGCGCCCAGGTGGCCAATTGCAGGCAGGCGGTGTGCAAAATCCAGCGGCCCAACGGCAGGATGAGGCCGGTTTTTTCGGCCAGCGGTATGAACTCGACGGGCGAGACCATGCCATGCCCTTCCAGGCGCCAGCGCACCAGGGCTTCCACGCCCACCACCGTACCGCCCTCGGCCCATTGCGGCTGGTAGTGCAGGGCAAAGGTCTGCTTTTGCAGGGCCTCGCGCAGGCTGCGCTGCAGGCGCGCGCGGCTGCTGATCTGGTCGAGCATTTGCGCCTCGTAGAACAGCACGTTGCCCGGGCCGCCTTCCTTGGCCTGGTTGAGCGCCAGGTCGGCCTTGCGCAGCAGTTCCATGGGGTCTTCGTGCGACTCTCCAAAAACCAGAATGCCGATGCTCAGGCCGCAATGCTGCTCCTGCCCCTCCAGCTGGAAAGGTTGGCTGAGCGTGTCCAGCAAGCGCTGCGCCCGGAGCTCGGCCTCCTGCGCGGCATCGACCAGCACGGGCGGCAGGTTTTCGAGCAGCACCATGAACTCATCGCTGCCCAGGCGTGCGGCCTGGCCTTGTCCGTCCAGCGCACCGCGCATGCGCTCGGCCACCTGGCGCAGCAAGGCATCGCCCTGCGCATGACCCAGGGCATCGTTCACGGCACGGAAATCGTCCAGATCCAAGAACAGCAATGCGCCCATGTGCCGCTCGTTCTGGCAGCGCTGCTGCGCCTGCTCCAGCAATTGCATGAACTGGTGGCGGTTGGGCAGGCCCGTCAAGGGGTCGGTAAAGGTCAGGCGCTCGATCTGCTCATGGGCCTGGCGGTGCGCGGTGATGTCGTGCGTGACAAAGAGCATGCACGGCTCGCCCTCGAAATCGAACAGGCTGATGGACATGAGCACCGTGAGCTGGCGACCATCGCGGTGGTAGAGGCGCTGTTCCTGGCTGTGGCACTGCCCCGTGGCCATGAGCTGCGCCAGCATGCGGTCGCGCGCGGGTTTGTCGCGCCAAATGCCCAGCTCCAGCCCCGATTTACCCACCACCTCGTCGCGCGACCAGCCAAACATCTGCACAAAGCCGTCGTTGATCTCCAGGTGCTGTCCGTCGGACATGCGCGTGATGTCCACGGCATCCGGGCTGGTCATGAAGGCGGCGCGGTAGCGTTGTTCACTCTCGCGCAGACCTTGCTGGCGCTGGTCGAGCTGTTCCAGCAAATGGTTGAAACCCTGCACCAGTTGCCCGATTTCTTTGGCCCCGCGCTCTTTGAGAGGGCGCAACGGCTCGGTGTTTTGCGCCATGGCTTGCAGCTGGCTGGCCATGGATTCCAGCGGCTGCAAGGCACGGCGCAGCAACCACCACACCCCGGTCGCCACCAGCAAGGTCAGCGCCAAGGCGGCAGCCACGATGCGCGAGCGCAGCGCATCGAGCACCGCAAAGGCCTGCGCTTGCGGCTGCTGCACCACCACCATCCAATCAAAATCAGGCAACTGCGCCACTGCGGCCAGCAGGGGGGCGCCCCCATGGACAAACTGCACGGGGCCTTTGGCGCCCGCCCAGAACGGCGCCAGTGCGGGGTCCGCTCCCGTGGTGGGCAAGGCACCCAGGGCCTGGTTGTGGTCGCTCGCAGTCACCACCAAGTGGCTTTGGCGCGCTGCCACGTACCAGCTGGACTGCGCGCCGTAATCGCGCTGGCGTACCACGCTCAAGAGCCCGGGGCGCTCCAGATTGACCACCGCCGCCAGCACCCCCAGCACCTGCCCATCGACCGCCAGCACAGGGGTGGAGAGCACCACCACCGGCACCTTGGCCGTACGGCCCACAAAGGGTTGGCTGATGGTCGTTTGACCGGCCAGGGCGTTTTGCACGTAACTGCGCTGGCCATAGTCAAAACCCACCCGTTCAGCCTGCAAAGGGTAGGCCGCAATGGCCACACCCTGCGCGTCGAGCACCATCACCCCGCCATTGAACAGCTGCTGCAAAACCGACAATTCCTGGAGCCGCGACTGCAGAAACTGGGGGGTTTGCAGGGTGTGCGACACCAGCTCTTTTGCCACATGCTGCAAAGCAGCCTGGCGCACCTCCAGGGCCTGCTCCAGCTCTTGCGCCAGCAAATCGGCCTGGGCCCCTTTTTGCGCCTGCACCTGCTGCACCATGCCCTGGCGCAAGTTGCGGTCTGCGTACCACACCAAGGCCCACAAACCTACCAGTACCCCCACCAGCACAGCCAAGGCAATGCGGGTTTTGAGGGTGCGGGGTAAAAACGCGGGTGACGCCATGGCGTGGGTGGGGTTTCGCTGCCGTTTGTATCACGCTTGGGGCCATGGTGCTACTTGGCACAATCCCCCACGTTTTGCACAGGCCACAAGGGCGCCGCACCGATTACTGGGAGAATCAAAGGTTGGGGAAATTCCATCCCCCCCGCCCGACTGCACCATGACCACCACCCTAGACACCCCCTGGACCCAGGACACCGCCCCCGCCGCCGCCCCGCAAGGCCCGGCGGCCTTCAAGATCGAACGCGAAGCGCACAAGCTGGAGAAACGGCTGTGCCGCGAAGTGGGCAAGGCCATCGTGCAATACAACATGATCGAAGAAGGCGACAAGGTCATGGTCTGCATGTCGGGCGGCAAAGACAGCTACACCCTGCTCGACATCCTGCTCAAGCTGCAAAAGCGCGCCCCCGTACACTTTGAATTGGTGGCCGTCAACCTGGACCAGAAACAGCCCGGCTTTCCCGAGCACGTGCTGCCCGACTACCTGCGATCGCAGGGCATACCGTTCCATATTGAAAACGAAGACACCTACAGCATCGTCAAGCGCCTCATCCCCGAGGGCAAGACCACCTGCAGCCTGTGCTCGCGCCTGCGCCGCGGCATTTTGTACCGCGTGGCCGACGAACTGGGCGCCACCAAAATCGCCCTGGGCCACCACCGCGACGACATCTTGGCCACGCTGATGCTCAATATGTTTTTTGGCGGCAAACTCAAAAGCATGCCCCCCAAGCTGGTGAGCGACGATGGCCGCCACGTGGTCATCCGCCCCCTGGCCTTTGTGCCCGAGAAAGACACCGAGCACTGGGCCCAGGTGCGCCAGTTCCCCATCATCCCCTGCAACCTGTGCGGCAGCCAGGAGAACCTGCAGCGCAAACAGGTGGGCGAAATGCTGCGCGAGTGGCAAAAAAAACACCCTGGCCGCGTGGAAAACATGTTCAACGCCCTGCAAAACATCGTTCCCAGCCATTTGCTGGACGGCAAGATGTACGATTTTGTGAACGCGCGTGCCACCGGCGTGGCCGACGAAGACGGCGACAAAGCCTTTGACGAGGAAGAATTCCCCATGCCCCCCATGGTGCCCAGCCTGCAAGTGGTGCGCACCAAATAAGTCCACCCACATCCATGCAGGCCACCCGCATCATTGCCATCCGCCACGGCGAAACCGCCTGGAATGTGGACACGCGCATCCAGGGCCACCGCGACATTGCCTTGAACGACACCGGGCTGTGGCAGGCAGCCCAATTGGCCCGCGCCTTGGCGGACGAACCCCTGGCCGCTATCTACACCAGCGACCTGCAACGCGCGCACGCCACCGCCCAGGCCATTGCACAGGCCACAGGGGCCCCGCTGGTGGCCGACACCAGCCTGCGCGAACGCAGCTTTGGCGCGCTGGAAGGGCGCACCTTCGTCGAAATTGAAACCGAACTGCCCGAGCAGGCCCGCCGCTGGCGCCAGCGCGACCCGCACTTTGCCCCCGAAGGCGGCGAAACGCTGCTGCAGGTGCAAAGCCGCATCGCCGCCGCCACCCGCCGCCTGGCCGCGCAGCACGACGGCGCGCTCATTGCCCTGGTGGCGCATGGCGGCGTGCTCGACATGCTCTACCGCCTGGCCACGGGCCTGGATTTGCAGGCGCCGCGCACCTGGCAGGTGGCCAACGCCTCCATCAACCGCTTGCTCTGGACACCCCAGGGCCTGACCCTGGTCGGCTGGGCCGACACACAGCACCTGGAAACAGGCTCCCGTGATGAAACCACCACCTGACACCCCGCACGCGCTCATGGGCCAGCGCGTAGACCAGATCGACAGCCCGGCGCTGGTCATCGACCTGGACGCCATGGAGCGCAACATCGCCCGCATGGCCGAATTCGCGCTCAAGCACCAGGTGCGCTGGCGCCCCCACGCCAATGCCCACCGCAGCGTGGAGCTGGCCCTGCAAATGCAGCGCGCCGGGGCCTGCGGCGCCTGCGTACAAAAAGTGGCCGAAGCCGAAGTGCTGGCCGCTGGCGGCGTGCGCGACATCAGCATCACCAACCAGGTGGTGGCCTACCCCAAGCTGCTGCGCGTGGCCCGCCTGGCCGCCCGCCTGCAGGCCCAGGGCGGACGCCTGTCGCTGGCCGTGGACAGCGCCGAAGGCATCACCCGCCTGGCCGAAGCCCTGGCGCAGGCCGCGCCGCAAACACGCATCGACGTGTTTGTCGAAATCGACGTGGGCCAATGGCGCTGCGGCGTACCCCCGGGCGACGCCGCCGTGGCGCTGGCGCAGTCCGTGGCACGGCTCACGCAAATGCGCTTTGCCGGGCTGCAGGCCTACCAGGGGCGGGCGCAGCATTTGCGCAGCGCCGCCCAGCGCCGCAGCGTCGCCACCGCCGCCGTGCAGGCCGTGCGCAGCACCTGCGAACGCTTGCAGGCCGCAGGCCTGGGCGTGCCCCTGGTGACGGGCGGCGGCACCGGCACGCTGGTGCACGAAGCGGCCAGCGGCATCTATGGCGAACTGCAGGCGGGCTCCTTTTTGTTCATGGACGCCGACTACGCACGCAACGAGCGCGAACCCGCCCAGCCCGCCTTCGAGCACGCGCTGTACGTCAAAACGCAAGTCATCTCCCGCCAGGGCGAACGCGCCGCCTGCGATGCCGGGCACACCAGCCACGCGGTCGATGCCGGCCTGCCCTGGGTGGTCGGCCTGCCCGAAGGCCAAGGCCTGGCCTACCACAGCGCGGGCGACGAGCACGGCATCCTGACGGCCGAGACGGACGAAACCCCGCTGC
>CAZRFF010000013.1:0-16187 GCA_964599265.1 uncultured Simplicispira sp.
CATGCTGCGCGAAACCGCCCAGCGCTGGGTGGCGCGCGCCGTGACCGGCACCGTGACGCTGGAACTGCGCCGCGGCAACGACTACAGCCTGCTCAACACCGACAGCCCCAACCTGACCTACGCGCCCGAGCGCCTGAGCATGGAAAAAGTGGAAGACGCGCCGTTCAGCCCGCTCGACCGCATCGGCCAGCTGACCATGCGCAACCTGGATATTTCCGACACCCGCGGCAAGCTGGGCGTGTACTCGCGCGCTGGCTTGCTGTCGCTGGGCGGCAATGCGGCATTGGCGCAAATCGAAGACGGCAGCCCCCGCAAATAAACCACGCATACGCACCATGCCAACAAGCAACACCCCCATCCACATCGGCATCGTGGGCTACGGCAACCTGGGCCGCGGCGTAGAGGCCGCCATTGCCAAAAACCCGGACATGGCCGTCGCCGCCATTTACACCCGGCGCGACCCCGCGCAGCTCAAGCCCCTGGGCACGGGCGTGGCCGTACACCCCATGGACACCCTGCCCAGCCACAAGAGCCAGATTGACGTGCTCATCCTTTGCGGCGGCTCCAAGGACGACCTGCCCCGCCAAAGCCCCGAGCTGGCCCGGCACTTTAGCCTGGTGGACAGCTTTGACACCCATGCCCGCATCCCAGAGCATTTCGACGCCGTGGATGCCGCCGCCCAGGCAGGCCAAACCACCGCGCTGATTTCTGCAGGCTGGGACCCTGGCGTGTTCTCGCTCAACCGCCTGATGGGCGAAGCCCTGCTGCCCGACGGGGCCACCTACACCTTCTGGGGCAAAGGCCTGAGCCAGGGGCACTCCGACGCCATCCGCCGCGTGCCGGGCGTGGCTGGCGGCGTGCAATACACCATCCCCATCCCCGAAGCCGTAGACAAAGTGCGCAGCGGCGTGCGCCCCCAGCTCAGCACCCGCGAAAAGCACCGCCGCGAATGCTTCGTGGTGCTGCAGGCAGGCGCCAACGCCGAGGCTGTGCGCAGCACCATCGTCAACATGCCGCACTACTTCGACGAGTACGACACCACGGTGCATTTCATCAGCGCCGAAGCGCTGGCCCGCGACCACGCCACCATGCCCCATGGCGGCTTCGTGATCCGCAGCGGCAATACCTCGGCCCACAGCCAGCAGGTCATTGAATACGGCCTGCAGCTCGACAGCAACCCCGAATTCACCGCCGCCGTGCTCGTCGCTTACGCCCGTGCAGTGCACCGCATGCAGCAGGCCGGGCAGCACGGCTGCAAAACGGTGTTCGACGTGGCCCCAGGCCTGCTCTCGCCCAAGAGCGCGGCCGAACTGCGCAAAGAGCTGCTGTAGACCACACCTGTACGGCGCTGAGCAGCGTAACCGCCCGGTTCTCACAGCCGGGCGGTTTTTCTTTGCCTTGCCATGCCGAATATGAGTAAAAATGGCATCCAGCGCTTGATGGGAAAGCGCAAGCAGCTATGGAAAGAGAAGCAATGAACACCAACAAAGTAGCCATCGTGGTCGCAGGCGGCAGCGGCATGGGCGCCGCTGCAGCGCGCAAGCTGCACGAATCGGGCTTTGCCATCGGCATCCTGTCCTCGTCCGGCAAGGGCGAGGCGCTGGCCCGCGAGCTGGGCGGCGTGGGCGTGACGGGCTCGAACCAGAACGTGGACGACCTGCAAAAGCTGGTGGATGCCGTGCTGCAGCGCTGGGGCCGCATCGACGTGCTGGTCAACGGCGCGGGCCACGGCCCCAAAGGCAAGCTGCTGGAGATCAGCGACGCGGACTGGGTGAAGGGGCTCGAGGTCTACTTCCTCAACGTGGTGCGCGCCACGCGGCTGGTGGCACCCATCATGCAGCGCCAGGGCGGGGGCAGCATCGTCAACATCTCTTCCGCCTGGGCGTTCGAGCCTGCGGCGCTGTTCCCGACCTCGGCCATGGCGCGGTCGGGGCTGGCAGCGTTCACCAAGATTTTTTGCGACGAGTACGGCCAGTACAACATCCGCATGAACAACGTGCTGCCCGGCTGGATCGACAGCCTGCCGCAGACCGAGGAGCGGCGCCAGTCAGTTCCTCTGCAGCGCTATGGCAAGGCAGACGAGATCGGCGCGACGGTGGCCTTTCTCGCGTCCGAGGGCGCGGCCTACATCACGGGGCAGAACATCCGCGTGGATGGCGGGCTGATGCGCAGCGTCTGAACGCATCCCGGCCCCAGGCGCGCAGTCCGCACGCCGGTCATGCGGCAACGGGGGCGGACTGCACGCGCATGGCCCGCACGATGGCCGCCAGCACCACGCCATAGGCGGGCACGAACAGCAGCAGGCTGACCGCGAGCTTGATGGCGTAGTCCACCCAGGCGATCTCCACCCAGTGTGCCGCCATGAAGGCGTCGGGGCTGTGCCAGAAAGCGATGCTGAAAAATGCCGCCGTGTCCAGCGCCTGGCCAAACACCGAGGCGGCTGCGGGCGCCAGCCACCAGGCGCGGCTCTGCTGGCGGATGCGGTCGAATACCTGGATGTCCAGGAACTGCCCCAGCACATAGGCGGCAAAGCTGGCAAAGGCGATGCGGAATACAAAGGTATTGAAATCCGCCAGCGCCCCGAAGCCTTTGAAGCCGCCCTCATGGAACAGCACGCCCACAACGTAAGACGCCAGGAGCGCAGGCAGCATGGCGCGCGTGATGACGCGGCGGGCTTGCGGTTTGCCAATCAGGCGCACCGTCAAATCAGTGGCCAAAAAAATGAACGGAAAGCTGAATGCCCCCCAGGTGCTGTGAAAACCGAACAGCATGATCGGCAATTGCACCAGGTAGTTGCTGGCGATGACGATGGCGATGTGGAACGCCACCAAAAGGGAGAGGTACAACGGCACGCGCGAAGGCGGCGCCTGGATGGTGCCTGGGATGGCGCTCATGGCAGTCCTTTTTAGTGAATGGGGGCGAGGGAACCCATGTTGGCGAAAGTGCCAGGGGCGGCATTGTAGATCAAATCACCACCGGCTCTGGCTCCAGCCGGATGCCAAAGCGCTCGTACACACTGGTCTGTATGGCCTTGGCCAGGGTCATGACCTCGCCGCCGGTCACGCTGTCGTCAGGCGTACCCCGGTTGACCAGTACCAACGCTTGCCTTTCGTACACACCTGCACGGCCCACGGTTTTGCCTTTCCAGCCGCACGCATCGATGAGCCAGCCAGCGGCCAGCTTGATGCTGCCGTCGGGCATGGGGTAGTGCACGATTTTGGGGTCGCGCGCGATGATGTCCTTGCACTGCTCGGGTGTGACGGTGGGGTTTTTAAAAAAACTGCCCGCATTGCCCAATACCGCAGGATCGGGCAGCTTGGCGCGGCGGATTTCGCACACCCAATCAAAAATCTGCTGCGCACTGGGGTGCTCCACACCCGCATCGCTGCGTTTTTTATCCAGGTCCAGGTACCCCAATTCGGGCCTCCAGGGCCTGGGCAGGCGCAAGCGCACATGGGTAATCACCGCCCGCCCCGCCAGGCCCATGCCGCGCGGCATGGCGCCCGGCACACCGGACAGCGCGGGCGCGTGCTTGAACACCGAATCACGGTAGCCAAAGGCGCATTGCCCGGCATTCAGGGTAAAGGTTTCGCCAGTCGCCAGGTCGAACCCGTCCAGCGACTCGAACCGGTCTTGCAGCTCCACCCCATAGGCGCCGATGTTCTGCACTGGCGCCGCACCCACCGTGCCAGGGATCAGCGCCATGTTTTCCAGCCCCGGCCAGCCTTGCCCTACCGTCCAGGCAACGGTTTCGTGCCACGTTTCACCGGCCCCCACCTCGACAATCCAGGCATCCTCCGTGCTACGCAGCAGGCGGCGCCCCAGGATTTCCATCTTCAGCACCACACGCTCCACGTCCCCCGTCAGTACCACATTGCTGCCGCCCCCCAGCACCCAGGCTGGCTGGCGCCCCAGCACCGGGTGGGCGCGCAGGGCCGCCAAATCATCGATGGAACGCACATGCACCAAGGTTTGGGCCCGTGCGGCAATGCCAAAGGTGTTGAAAGGCTGTAAAGAGACGTTTTTCTCGACTAACATTGTCCGAATTGTCGCACCCGGCATTGGGGCCGGGCGCACCGCCACCGAGAAAGCCAAACCGCCATGCCGTCTTTTGATACCGTTTGTGAAGCCGATTTTGTAGAAGTGCGCAACGCCGTGGAAAACACCGCCAAAGAAATTGGCACACGCTTTGACTTCAAGGGCACATCGGCTGCCGTGGAGCTCAAGGACAAGGAAATCACCATTTTTGGCGACGCCGAATTCCAGCTCACGCAGGTGGAAGACGTGCTGCGCAACAAGCTCACCAAACGCAGTGTGGATGTGCGCTTTCTGGACGTGGGCAAACCGCAGAAAATCGGCGGAGACAAGCTCAAGCAGCAGGTCAAGGTCAAAAACGGCATCGACAGCGAACTGGCCAAGAAGCTCCAGCGCCTCATCAAAGACAGCAAACTCAAGCTGCAAGCGGCCATCCAGGACGAAAAAGTGCGCGTGACCGGCGCCAAGCGCGACGATCTGCAAACCGCCATGGCCCTGATCCGCAAAGAAATCGACGACGTGCCGCTGTCTTTCAACAATTTCCGCGATTGAACAGGCTCCGCACCACCATGCCACGCACCCGCCCCCTTCTCCCTGCCCTGGCTTGGCTGCTGGGCAGCGCACTGAGCCTGCACGGCAATGCATGGGCCGCCGCCCCATCGGTGGCGCTCGCCGGGCTGCTGGGCGGCAAAGCCTTGCTGGTCATCGATGGTGCCGCGCCCAAAGGCGTGGCGCCGGGACAAAGCCACCAGGGCGTCAAGGTGGTGTCCGTCACCCGCGACGAAGCCGTGATCGACATTGACGGCAAGCACAGCACGCTGCGCGTGGGCGATGCCCCGGTGAGCGTGGGCCAGCGCAGCGGCATGGGCCAACGCATCGTGCTCGCTGGTGACAGCCGCGGGCATTTCATCCAGCAAGGGCTCATCAACGGCCGGGTGATGCAGTTCATGGTGGACACCGGCGCCACCACCGTGGCCATTGGCAAGCCCGACGCCGACCGCATGGGACTCAAATACCAGGCGGGCCAGCCGGTCATGATCAACACCGCCAATGGCTCGGCCCAGGGCTGGCGCCTGCGGCTCGACTCCGTGCGCATTGGCGAAGTGGAAGTCACCCAGGTGGACGCCATCGTCACCCCCCAGGCCATGCCCTACGTGCTGCTGGGCAATACCTACCTGAGCCAGTTCCAAATGACCCGCACCAACGACCAGATGGTGCTGGAAAAACGCCGCTGACCATGGCCGCACCCACCCCCCTGCCCACCGCCAACGACGACGAATACGAAGATTTGCTCGGCCTCTGGGGCGACCTGGAGGCGGGCTTGTCCACCTTGTTGGCCCGCCCGCGCCACGCGCAGGAATTTGCAGCCAAAGTGCGCCAATTCGACCAATGGCTGCAAGACCTGGTGGCACACGACATCGACGCCGCCCTGTACCTGATGTTCCAGCTCGCGGCCACCTCGACCGTGGGCTACAGCGCCTCGCACGCCCTGGTATGCGCCACGCTGTGCCACATCATGGCGCGCGAATTCGACTTGCCCGAGCACGAACGCCACGCCCTGGTGCAAGCGGCACTGACCATGAACATCGGCATGACCCGCATGCAGGATGAACTGGCCGTGCAGCGCGAGCAGCCCAGCGCCACGCAAAAGGAAATCATCCAGGCGCACCCCCGGCATTCGCAAGACCTGCTCGACGACCTGAGTATCTCCGACGAGCTGTGCCTGGAGGTGGTCGGCCAGCACCACAAGCACATTCCCGAAACCACGCCTTTGCGGCAACTGAGCCCGGTCGACCGCCTCACGCGCATCTTGGGCACCATAGACCGCTACGCGGCCATGATCAGCCCACGCAAATCCCGCCCGGGCCGCAGCACGACGGATTCGGTGCGCGAGCTGGTGGGCAAAGAGGTCGAAGAGCGCGACGAAGTCGGTCTGCTGCTGGTGCGCACCGTGGGCATTTGCCCGCCGGGCACCTTCGTGCGCCTGGACAATGGCGACATTGCCGTGGTGCTGCGGCGCAGCGACAAGCCCAACCTGCCCCTGGTGGCCAGTGTGGTCGAGCGCGGCGGCAAAGTGCTGACCGACCCCATCCTGTACCCCACGGCCAACGGCAAGCCGCGCATCCAATCGGCCCTGGCCCGCAACGCCGTGACCGTGGAGCTCAACCACCGGGCCATGGTGCGCCTGGGCTTTTACGCTGCCCTGCCCAAGCAGTTTCCGGCAACGCAACCCGCTGCGCTATAAAAACACGCCTTCCCCCTCAGTGGGCATGACCCCAGTAAATCAGCGCATCGCGCCCCTGGACTGACAGCTCCACAGTAGCCCCCACCGGCAGCAACACCTTGGTGGGCACATGGCCATAAGGCAAGCCTGTGAGCACAGGGATGCCGACATGGCTGCGCAGCCAGTCCACCACCGTTTGCAGCTTGAAGCCTTTGTCATGCGGCGCCAGCCGGTAGTTGGTGAACTGCCCCAGCACCAGCGCTTTTTGCTGCGCCAACACCCCCGCATGCCAAAGCTGCGTGAGCATGCGCTCGATGCGGTAGGGGTGCTCGCCCACATCTTCCACAAACAAAATGCCGCCCTGCACCTGCGGGAAATACGGCGTGCCCAACAATGCCGTCAATACCGCCAGGTTGCCGCCCCACAAACGCGCACCGGCCAGCTCCCATTCCGGGGGAACGATCTCGGGGGCATCGACCGCCCTGCGCTCCTTGGGCATACGCCAGCCTGCCCCCTCGCCATGGCCGCTGATCAAATCGTCGAAGCAGGCTTCCATGATGTCGTCTGGCCCCTCGGCGGCACCAAAATCAGCCCCCAAGGCCGGCCCAGCCCAGGTAACGGCGCCCGTTTGCGCCAATACCGCTGCCTGAAAAGCCGTGAAGTCGCTGATACCCACAAACCGGGTTCCTCGTTCGATCGCACGGGCCACGGCAGGGTAATCGATGCCCGGCAGGATGCGCGTCAGCCCATAGCCCCCGCGTGAAACCAGGGCTACGTCGGCCCCGCTGGCTGCCGCACGGTGGATGGCCGCCAGGCGCGTGGCATCATCGCCCGCAAATCGCGTGTGCTGCGCCAAAGCGTCAGGGTCCACCTCCACCTGGTGGCCCAGCGCCTGCAGCCGCTTGATACCCCGGCGAAAGGCCGCCTTTTCGCGCACGGCGCTGGAGGGCGAATAAATGTAGATGTGCTTGGGGCCGTGGTCGTGCCCGCAGCCGCATCCTGGCGAATGGTGGGCGTGGTCGTGTGCAGAAGGCAAGGCATCCGGGCCAGGCAAAGGCCCGCTCCATAAGAATCAGGAGCCGAAGTATTCCACAGCCTGCAAGGCTGCGGCCTGGTCTTGCGCCACTGCACCGGGCCAGTCCTGCACCGACCCATCGGCCGCCGTCACAAACAGGCTGCGGCCTGCCCACGCGCTGCGCCAAAAATCGCGCCCAGCACCGGTGGGAGCGATCCCACCGCCCTCCCCCCTCCAACGGGCAAACGCGCGCAAGGCGGCGCGGTGGCCCGCATCGGGAAATGGTGCATCCAAGGCCTGCTTTTCGGCAACGGTCCACGCCCGATGGGCACACACCAGCAGACCCGCAAAGCGCTCTGGTTGGGCAGCAGGCAGCGGCGACCCCAGCCCCTCTGCACCCTGCACGACCAGCACCACATTGGTCAAATCCAGGCGCTGCACCAACTCCCCCAACACCTGGTGGTGCCACCCGATGGTGTGCCAATCTTCTTTTTTGGGTTTGTCGCTTTTGCCAAAGCCGATCAGGTCAGGCACGACCACCCGATGGCCTGCCTGCAGCCACACCGGCAGCATGTGCCGGTACTGGTAACCCCAGCCAAATGAATCGTGCAGACACAGCCAGGTCAGGGGCGCAGTGTGCGGGCCCTCGTCCAGGTAATGCAACCGCAGGCCCGAGAGCGCGGGCAGGTCACTCAGGTACTGCGGCGCCCAAGGGGCATCCGGCAAGCCCTCAAAACAGGCCGCAGGCGTGCGCAGCGCATCGTCGCGCAAGGGGTGCGCGGCCAGCGCAACAGCCCTTTGCTGGCGGCGGCGTGCGCGGAAAAAATCCGACAGCACATCCGCACATTCCTGGGCCAACACCCCGCCTTGCACCTGGGTGTGGTGGTTGAGCCGGTGTTCTGCAAACAGGTTGACCACCGAGCCAGCCGCTCCCGTTTTGGGGTCGGCAGCGCCAAACACCACCCGCGGCAACCGGGCGTGCAGCATGGCCCCGGTGCACATGGCGCATGGCTCCAGTGTCACGTACAGGGTGCAGTCTTCCAAACGGTAGTTGCCCAGCGTTTGCGCTGCGGCGCGCAGGGCCGCGATTTCGGCATGGGCCGTAGGGTCATGCCCCGCCACAGGGGCATTGCGGCCTGTAGAAACCAATGCGCCATCGCGCACCAGCACGGCCCCTACCGGCACTTCGCCTGCCTGGGCAGCCTCCTGCGCCTGGGCCAAGGCCAGGCGCATCCAATGTTCGTCCCCTGCAACACCCATGCCGCCCATCACCCGCACTCACTCATCGCCCGATACGGGCCGTGCTTGCTGCATGGCCCCTTCCAGGGCCTTGCGGTACTGCTCCTGCACCTGCTGGGCCTGCGCTGGAGTCGTTGGCGCTGTCACGCCGACCTGGGGCGCAGGCTGCGCGACGGGTGCAACACCCGGCGCCGTGAGCGATTTGCGCGCCAACAAACCCACCACCGCGAGCACCAACAGCAAACTGATCAAACCCAAAGCAGCGCGCATGGCCTATCCTTCCAACGGTATTGCGGGGTGCGCGCTGCGGACGCGAAAATAGCCCGTGAACGATCAGCCCAGCACCTCTTTGAGTGCCGCATCGTACAGGTCGGTGAGCTTTTCCAAAACTTCCAAGGTGCGCTCACTGGTGGTGGCCACGGTTTCCATGGCTTTGTCGTCGACCTTGCGCTGCAGGGCGGCATCAAAAAACAGCCACTGCCCTTTGACCAATTCCAGCTCGTTGCGGATGGCCGGCGTGCTGATGGGCGCAGCAGACAGCGTTTCCAGCCCCAGGCGCAATTCGGTAGCGTCGGCCTTCATCTGCTCGCGCAGGCCTTTGCCGTCGAGCTTGGCCGCCACCAAAAAATAATCGCGCGCCAGGCGTTGGGATAAAGCCCGCTGGCGGCCAGCCGTGGTCACCAGCTTGGCCGTGCTGACTTTGGCGGACTTTTCAAACGCCTCAGCCGTCGCTTGGGCGGCCGCCATCATTTTGTCCGATGTTTGCGCCACCGCCGCCACCGTATCGCGTGTGGGCGGCAGAATGAGGCCGGCCTCGATCGCATCGGCCTGTTTCTGGATCTCGCCCACATGGCGCGCCAGATCGGGCGACCATTGGGCGCGGGCCAGCTCTTCAAAACCCTTGCGCATCAGTTTGCGCGCGTCAGCCAGAGTGCGGGAAGATTCTTCGGGCAACACACCCAAGAACAACTGGCAATAGGCCTTGGCAATGCGCTGCGACAAAGCACGGTTGCGCACCGCACGGTTGATGGCTGTGGACATGGCCAAAGGTTGGGCCTGGGCCAGCGTCCATCCAGGCAAGGCCGCAGAAGCCACCAAGACCTGCACCGCATGGCGGCGCGAAAGAGAGGGAATCGCAAAACAATCTAGGGTTTTCATGGATTGCACTACCAAAATTTTGAACGCTGTATTCTCTGCGCTACTGGCCTAGATATCCGATGAGATATATCTACCAAATCCCGCCAGCAGACAGATTTTCCCTTCAAGCAAAAAGGCTTTGCCGCCTGCTTGCGCCCCCATGGGTGCGGCACAATTACCGCATGTCTGAACGCATCATTCCCCTGGTGGATCAGCGCACGGCAGCGCTGCCTGCCCGCGTGCCAGACCAAGCCATTGCAGCCAACGGGATGCTGACCGACACCCTGCACCGCCCCTTGCGCGACCTGCGCATCAGCGTGACCGACCGGTGCAACTTCCGATGCACCTACTGCATGCCCAAAGAGGTGTTCGACAAAGACCATGCCTACCTGCCGCATGGCGACTTGCTGAGCTTTGAAGAAATCACGCGCTTGGCCGCGGTGTTTTTGCGCCATGGGGTGCGCAAAATCCGTCTCACAGGGGGGGAACCCCTGCTGCGCCGCCACATTGAAGGATTGGTGGAGCAACTGGCGCAATTGCGCACCGTCGATGGCCTGCCCCCTGAAGTCACCCTCACCACCAACGGCTCCCTGCTGGCGCGCAAGGCCCAGGCCCTCAAGCAGGCAGGCCTCAAGCGGGTGACGGTCAGTCTGGACAGCCTGGACGATGCCGTGTTCCGCCGCATGAACGACGTGAACTTTCCGGTGGCCGAGGTGCTGGCGGGCATAGAGGCCGCACGCCAGGCGGGTCTTTGGCCCATCAAGGTCAACATGGTCGTCAAGCGCAGCACCAACGCGCACGAAATCTTGCCCATGGCACGGCATTTCCGGGGCACGGGCATCGTGCTGCGCTTCATCGAATTCATGGACGTGGGCGCCACCAACGGCTGGCGCATGGACGAGGTTTTGCCCTCGCACGAGGTCATTGCGCTGCTGCGTTCCGAATTGCCCCTGGTGCCCCTGGAACCCACTGCCCCCGGCGAAACCGCCGAACGCTGGGGCTATAC
Source organism: uncultured Simplicispira sp. (assembly GCA_964599265.1). GTDB lineage: Bacteria > Pseudomonadota > Gammaproteobacteria > Burkholderiales > Burkholderiaceae_C > Simplicispira. The sequence goes on from CAZRFF010000013.1 coordinate 10,657, forward strand.
CAATGGGCAAGGGCAATACGACCCCGCATTGGGCGAAGTGGGCGTGATCAGCAGCGTGACCAAAGCCTTTTGCGGCGACTGCAACCGCGCACGCCTCTCCACCGAAGGGCGCCTGTACCTGTGCCTGTTTGCCGACAATGGCTACGACCTGCGCAGCCTGCTGCGCTCAGGCGCCAGCGACGAAGCCATGGCCAGCGCCTTGGCGGCCATCTGGCAAGGCCGCAGCGACCGCTACTCCGAACTGCGCGCCAGCCTGCCTGCCGAATCGGGCAATGGCCAGCGCCGCATCGAAATGAGCTACATCGGTGGATGACATGCCCACCACCTCCATCGCCCGCGAACACATCACCGGCCTGGTGCTGGCGGGCGGCCAGGGCAGCCGCATGGGCGGGGTGGACAAAGGGCTGCAAGCCTGGCACGGCGCGCCGCTGGCGCAGCATGCGCTGCGCAGACTGCAGGCCCAGGTGGGTGCGGTCATGCTCAGCGCCAACCGGCATCTGGACACCTACGCCGCCATGGGCGCGCCGGTATGGCCCGACCGCCAAAGTGGCTATTGCGGGCCGCTGGCGGGCCTGCTCAGCGGGCTGGAGTATTGCCCGACACCGTGGCTGCTGACCGTGCCCTGCGATGCACCGCTGTTTCCACCAGACCTTGCGCCCCGCCTGGCCCAGGCTGCGGCGCACAGCGGCACGCTGCTGGCCATGGCCAGCGCCCGCGAAGGCACCGCACCGGCCCCACTGCGCCCGCAACCGGTGTTCTGCCTGGTGCACCACAGCCTGCACGACGACCTGGCACGCTACCTGGCCGACGGCGGGCGCAAGGCCATGGCGTGGGCCAGTGCACACCGGCCTGCCCTGGTGGCCTTTGACGCCCCTGGCGACGATCCGCACGCCTTTGCCAATGCCAACACCTTGGCAGAACTCACGGCGCTGCAGGCCCTGCAGGCGTCCCCCGTGCCCTGATCATTCTTTGCACGCCACGATGCGGCAGGCCTTGCCGCTGCGCCCCCGTGGCACGGCATGGCCCAGCTCGGTGCGCACCCGGATGGGCGCAAGCCCCTGGCTGGCGGCGTACGCTTTGAGCGCCGTGCGGCAGCGCGCCGCAGCGGCCCGCCCCTCTTCGCCGTGCAGGGGCAGGCGCAGCAGCAGGGTGCTGGCATCGATCTGGCGCAGGTGAAAGTCAAACACCCCGGCGCCCTCCTCCAGCACCGTGCTCAACGCCAGGGGCAACAGCGTCGCCTTTCCGCCATCGTGCCGCGCCATGTGCAGGGGGTCGTCCTGGCGCCCACTCACCTCCATCACCGGCAGCGGCGAGCCACAGGCGCATGGCTCGCCATGCACCGTGATGTGGTCGCCCAGCTCGTAGCGGATCAGGGGCTGCACATGGTTGGCCAGGTTGGTCAGCAACACCTTGCACGACGGTTCACCCGGCGGCACGGGGCAGTGGTTGTCGTCCACGGGCTCCAGGATCACCCAATCGGCATTCAGGTGCATGGCCCCGTGCGCGCACTCCCAGCCCATGGCCAAGAATTCAGAAGCGCCATAGCTGTTGCGCAGCACCCCGCCCAGGCCCTGCTCGATGTGGACACGCACCACGGGGCTGAGGGTTTCGCCCCCCGTCCATATCTCACGCGGCTGGATGTGCAAACGCCCCTCCAAAGCCTCCTGCGCCAGCATGGCCGCGGCCGTGGGGTAGGTGATGAGCACCGTGGGCCGGTAGCCGTTCAGCGCCTGCACCAGCTGCGCCGTGGGCATCTCAATGGAAAAGCTGCGTGTGGTGGACGCAATCCAGGGGTTGATGCTGCACAGGCGCTGCAGCGACACCATGCTGGCAAAGTGCCCGCCCGTGGCGCCCACGAAGGCGTGCCGATCGGACAGGTGCAGCGGGTCCATCCAGTGCACCAAGGGGCGCGGCGCGCTGCGGCGCAAAGCCTCCAGCGCGTCGTACACGGCCATGGCGTGGCTGTCTTGCACAAAAATGCCAGGCATGCCCGAGGTGCCCGAGCTCTCCCACACCATGTAGCGCCCCAACCAGGGCTCGGCCCGGCGCGCGGGGTCGGCGGTGAAGGCGCGCAGCTCATCCAGGTGCAAGCGCGGGTCGGTCACCCAGTCACCAAAGCGTTCCATGAGCATGCCGCGGGTGACCACGGGCAAATCCTCCAGCGCCATACCGGCATGGGCAGATGGGCCCAGCAATTCCCGGTACAGCACAGAGCCATGCAAAGCCGCCTCCAGCAACTGTGCCAGGCGGCTGCGCTGGCGTTGCTCCACCCCCGCACGGCCCCCGCGTTGCACCAGCATCGCATCCAGCGATACCGTGGACAAACGCAGTAAATCGAACACCGGGTTCATGTGCGCACCCTCCTTATATGCCCATTGTTCAATAGCCCTCAGTGCATTGCAACGTTTGGGACGCGATATATGCTACAAGTTCATCGGTTCTATCACCGGTCACCGTTCCGGTTTCGAAGAACCCCATCAATGCCCCAAAAGGGGCAAAAAATCCCCACGCATGGACGCGCACACTCAACCGCCATTGCCACGGAGTCCGTATCCTGAACACCGCACCCAATACCCCACCACCCGCCACCCGCCCGCTATGGCGCACCTACCTGGCCTTTCTTGGCCCCATGGTTCTGGCCAACATCCTGCAATCGCTGTCAGGCAGCGTCAATGCGGTCTACATCGGGCAGTTGCTGGGTACGCAGGCACTGGCCGCCGTTGCGGGCATGTTCCCGGTGGTGTTTTTCTTCATCGCGCTGGTGATCGGCATCGGCGCGGGTGCATCGGTGCTGATCGGCCAGGCCTGGGGGGCGCGTGCGGTGCACAAGGTCAAGGCCATCGCCGGCACTGCGCTGGCCCTGGGCGGCCTGATCGGCCTGGCCGCCGCCGTATTGGGCGAGCTGTTTGCCCGCCCCGCGCTGGTGGCGCTGGGCACTGCCCCCGAGCTGCTCCCGGATGCGGTGGCGTATGCCCGTGTGATGATGCTGAGCATGCCGCTGCTGCTGGTCTTCATCCTGTATACGCAGTTACTGCGCGGGATTGGAGACACGCTGACGCCACTGCTTGCACTGTGCCTCTCCACCGCCGTGGGCTTGCTGATCACGCCGGCACTGATCCAGGGTTGGCTGGGCTTGCCACAGTTGGGCGTGGTCAGTGCGGCAGCGGCGGGCTGGGTGGCATTCAGCGTGGCGCTGGGTTTCCTGTGGGTGTATCTGCGCCGCCGGGCCAGCCCGCTGGCGCCCGACGCCGAATTGCTGCGCGATCTGCGCATCAACCCCGGTCTGCTGCGCGCAGTGCTGCGCATCGGCGTGCCGACTGGCGTGCAGATGGTGACCATCGCCCTGGCCGAACTGGCCATCCTGGGTCTGGTCAACGCCTACGGCGCCGACGCAACGGCAGCCTACGGTGCAGTCAACCAGGTCGTCAACTACGTGCAGTTCCCTGCGCTTTCCATCGCCATCACTGCATCCATCCTGGGCGCCCACGCCATCGGCGCAGGCCGCAGCGAGCACCTGTCGGCCATCGTGCGCACCGGGCTGCTGCTCAATGCCGTGCTGACCGGCAGCCTGGTGCTACTGGGCTATGCACTGTCGCACTGGCTGCTTGGCTTTTTTCTCACCACGCCGCGCGTTCTGGAATTGGCGCAAACCCTTCTGCATGTGATGCTGTGGGCCAGCGTGGTGTTCGGCATGCAGGCCGTGGTGGCCGGAGTGATGCGCGCCAGCGGCACGGTGTGGATACCCACGGGCATCAGCATCGCATCCATCCTGCTGGTGCAACTGCCTGCAGCCCATTTGCTTTCGGCGCATTTTGGGCTCAAAGGCCTGTGGATTTCATACCCGGTGGTGTTCAGCACCATGCTGGTGCTGCAAGGCGGCTTCTACCTTTTGGTGTGGCGTTACCGGAGGATTGAGCGCCTGGTGTGACCAGGATCCCAACCCTGGGGCCATCGCATCACACGGCCACCGCCTTGTCCTTGGTGCGCGCACTCAACTGGCTGCGCAGCTCTTCGTAGCCGCCCACATAGGAGGCCCCGGCAGCATCGTGAATGAAAATTTGCGGCAGGCTGCGCACGGTTTGGCCGACCTTGGCATGCAGGTCATCGATGGTGATGCTGCTGCCCACGGTGTGGTACTGAAAAGGAATGGACTGGATCTGGCACAGCATGCGGGTCTTGTCGCAGTTCACGCAGCCGTCTTTGCCGTAAATGATGATTTCCATGGTGTTCTCCTGAAGGGGTTTAAAAATCGACGTCGAACACCTGGTTCTCGTCGGTGCGGCGCATCACGCCGACCTTGTAGGCGGCAATGTCCTGCTCTTGCGGCGAGGCCTGGGTCTTGGAGATGTTGAGCCACTTCTCCATGAACTTGAGCGGGTTGTGCGCGGGGAGCTGGTATTTGTCCGTCGTCAGGCCAAAGAGCTGGTACACGTCTTTGGCGCAGTACAGCGTCCAGGCCGAGAGGCGGTCGGCGTTCATGCCCACAAGCTCGCGGCCTTCGGAGAACAGGTAGGCGATCCAGCGCAGTTCACTGCCCACCACCTCTTCGATCATGGCCTCGATGCGGCCGCGGCACTGGGCCAGGGCGGTCTGGCCGCGCTCGGTCTTGAGTTCGTTCTGGATCACCGCGCGGTCGAGTTCGACGTGGATCTCCAGCTCGTCTTGCGCGATTTTCTGGATGGCCTTGCCGATGGGCTGGAACAGGCCGGTGTCGCAGATCGCAAAGGTGACGGCAAAACTCGCCATGAACTGGATGCGCTCCATGCACAAGAGCGCCACGATGGTCATGAAGACGGCGTTGTAGGTGTCCTGGTCGTTGGGCAACTGGCCGATCGCATACTTGTGCGAGGCTTCGTAGCCTTCGGCAAAGGCGCGGGCCACTTCCGCCAGGCGCTCGTGGGCCTCCTGCACGCGCAGGATTTCGTCGAGGATGACGCTGGGGTCGTCGAAGGAGTTGCGCACGATCTCGGAATAGGTGGCGGCGTGCACCACTTCGTTGTCCGAGATGCGCTGCCACGCGGCCCAGAGTTCGCTGGAGGTGATGAAGGGGGCCAGCACCGGGGCGATGGCGCGGGAGGCGACCGAGTCGGCCTCCCACTGCCAGGCCAGGGTCTTGATCATCATGTCGTAGGTGGCGCGCGAGCAGGACTTGAAGTCGGCGTTGCAGCTCGAATAGTCGAACTCGTTCTCGTCCCAGTCCAGCGACTTCTGCGCCTTGTACAGCTTCCAGATCTCGGGGTAGTGGCGGTTGACGGTGTCGAACAAGCCCGGGCGCTGGCCCAAGAGCAGCAGGGGCTTTTGGTAGTCGGTCTTGTCATAGTTGAAAACGGTGTCGGTCATGGTCGTCCATCCATCAAGGGTTCAGAGCTTGCAGGCTTCGCAGTCGCTGTCTTCTTCGTTGGCCTGCACCAGCGGCGCGGCAGCGGCAGCGGCGGCCGGGGCCAGATCCACCACGGCCTTCATGCCGTTGGAGGTTTTCTGGTTCATGTAGTACTTGGACTTCAGGCCCAGCTTCACGCGGTAGAGGTAGT
>CAZRFF010000014.1:0-16183 GCA_964599265.1 uncultured Simplicispira sp.
CGCTGCTCTCGATCTCCAGTGCGTAAATGGCGCGCAGCCGTTCGTGGGCTTGCAGCAGCGGCCACAGGGCCAGGTGCACGTCCAGTGTCTGGTCGGCGTCTTCGCAGGCGTAGGCGGCGGCTTTGTCCACGGGCACCTGAGTAAAAGGAATCTGGTGCACCCCCTTGCCGCACAGGTCTTCGTAGCTCAGGCCCGTGCGGCCCGTGTGGCGCTCGGCCAGGCTGGACAGGCCATGGGGCTTGTGCACTTCGAGCACGTAGCTTTGCAGCATGGTGTCGTGCCGGTAGCCGCGCACCTCGATGCCATAGTTGGCCAGCACATGCCGGTCGTATTTGATGTGCTGGCCCAGCTTGGGGCGGTCGGGGTCTTGCAGCCAGGGTTTGAGGCGGGCCAGCACTTCGTCGCGCGGGAGCTGCGTGGGCGCATCCGGCCCGGTGTGGGCGAGCGGGATGTAAGCCGCCTCACCCGGTTGCACGCTAAAGGAGAGGCCCACAATCTCGGCCCGCATGGCATCCAGCGATGTGGTTTCGGTATCCAGCGCCACCAGGTCGGCTTGCTGCAGGCGCCGCAGCCATTGGTCGAAATCGGTCCAGTTCAAGATGGTGTCGTAAACCACGCTGCGGTGCTGCGCGGCCTCGGCCACGGGGCTGGCGGAATGGTCGGCAAACAGATCGCCGCTCTCGCCAGGCATGGCCACCACGGGCGCAGGGGCTGCCGGCGCCGCCCCTTGCAACGCCCGCGCCAGGCCTTTGAAGCCATACCGCTCATAAAAATCGCGCAAAGCATCCGTCTGTGGTGCGCCCACAGCGATCGAATCCAGGGCCGGCAGCCCCGCCACATGGGCGCTCAAATCACAGTCGGTCTTGATGGTGAGCAGTTGGCGGCCCGTGGGCAGCCAGTCCAAAGCCTTGCGCAGGTTCTCGCCCGCCGCGCCTTTGATCTTGTCGGCGTTTTGCACCACGCCATCGAGCGAGCCATATTCCTGCAGCCACTTGGCCGCCGTTTTGGGGCCCACTTTGTCTACGCCAGGCACGTTGTCGATGGCGTCACCCACCAGGGTCTGGTAGTCCACCATCCGGTGCGCGGGCACGCCAAATTCGGCCTGCACACCCGCCAGGTCGCGGCGCTTGCCGCTCATGGTGTCGATGATGGTGACGCGCTCGTTCACCAGCTGCGCCAGGTCTTTGTCGCCGCTGCTCACCACCACCTCGATGCCTTGGCGTTCAGCGGTGGCTGCCAGGGTGCCGATCACGTCGTCGGCCTCGACCCCGCCGATGGCCAGCACCGGCCAGCCCAAAAGGCGCACCACCTCGTGGATGGGGGCAATCTGGGCGCGCAGGTCGTCGGGCATGGGCGCGCGGTGGGCCTTGTATTCGGGGTAAATGGCATCGCGAAAGGTGGGGCCGGAGGCATCGAACACGCAAACGGCGTAGTCGGCGCGCACCTCTTTTTTCAGCGCTTGCAGCATATTGACCATGCCCCGGATGGCACCCGTAGGGCTGCTCGCAGGGTCACCCGGCACGGCACGCAGATCGGGCATGGCGTGGAAAGCACGGTACAGGTAGCTGGAGCCATCGACCAGCAGCAGGGTTTTTGTGTCGCTCATGCATGCGATTGTGCACACAGGAGACCCCGTGCCGAAACCAGGGCACAGAACTGGGCACAATGGCCCGTTGCATTGCCTACCCAAGGAAACCGCCGCATGAAAGCCTTTTACGCCCCCTTCTGTGCCCTTTTGCTGGCCGCTGCCCCAGCCCTGGCCTTGGCCGAAGTGCAGTTCACCAATGTCCCCGACCCACTGCAAAAGCCGCTGCAGGGCAATGGCCTGAAATCGGCCCAGATGAACCAGGGCGTGCTGCGCCTGCAAATGGACAAGCCGCAGATCAGCGAGCTGGTGTATTCGAGCTTTATCTACCACTCCATCTGCGCCGAGCAATGGCGCCGCCCGCAGGTGTTCAGCAGCTTGGGCCTGGCGAAGGTTGAGCTTCTCGGCACCCAGGGCGAAGGTTACGCTTTTGATGCACGCGGCGATGTGTGCGAGCAAATGGGCCGGCTGGGCCAAAACTACCGCCAGCTCATCACCCAACACACCAGCACCTGCCAGGCAGGCAACTGCGCTGGCAAATAACAGGGGAACACCATGAAAATGCTGCGCAAAATCGCTCTCGGCACCTTGCTGGCCCTGGGGGTGGCGGGTACGGCGGGCTGGTTCAGCCTGGACAAGGAAACCCGGGGCCTGCTCAAAACCGTGCCCACCAACCGCGACCTGCTGTTCTGGAGCGTTCCGCAGCGTGACGCGGCCTTCCGGGCGCTCGACCGCATCCCCCTGCTGGCCAAATGGCGCGTGGTGCAGCCCGGCGGCGCCCCCCGCGCACTGCCGCCCGGCCCCCCCATGCCCAGCACCCTGGACGTGGACAGCTACATGGCCGGCCAGCGCAGCAGCGCCCTGCTCATCGTGCACAAGGGCCAGTTGCGCCTGGAGCGCTACGGCCTGGATTTTGACCCGGACGGCCGCTGGACCAGCTTTTCCGTGGCCAAGTCTTTCACCTCCACGCTGGTGGGGGCGGCCATCAAAGACGGCTACATCAAAAGCATGGACGACAAGGTGAGCGACTACATCACGCAGATGAAGGGCTCGGCCTACGACGACGTGAGCGTCCGCCAATTGCTCACCATGACCTCGGGCGTGCGCTGGAACGAAGACTACGGCGACCCCAACTCTGACGTAGCCAGGTTCAACAACCACCAACCCGAACCGGGCGTACCCGCCATCGTGAGCTACCTGCGCCAACTGCCACGCGAGGCCCCGGCGGGACAGCGCTGGCACTACAGCACGGGCGAAACCAACCTGGTGGGCATTCTGATTGGCGAAGCCACCAAGAAGCCATTGGCACAGTACCTGCAAGAAAAAATCTGGCAACCCGCCGGCATGGAAAAACAAGCCACCTGGGTGCTGAGCAAAACCGGCCAGGAGATCAGCGGCTGCTGCATCCAGGCCGCTGCCCGCGACTACGCCCGCATGGGCCAGTTCATTCTGGAAGGCGCCACGGTGCAGGGCCAGAGCATCCTGCCCGAAGGCTGGCTGCACGACGCCACCACCAAGCGCGCCGACATTGGCAAACCCGGGCGCGGCTATGGCTACCAGTGGTGGACTTACGACAACGGCAGCTTTGCCGCACGCGGCATTTTCGGCCAGGGCATTTTCATCGACCCCCAGCGCCAGTTGGTGATTGCGTCCAACGCCAACTGGGCCGGGGGCGCCAGCTCCCCCAAAGAGAACGAAGCGCGCGAGGCGTTTTACCAGGCCGTGCAAAAGGCCCTGGACGACGAAGCCGCCGCTGCACGCTGAAGTGCGTTGGGGGCCCTATGCCTCCAACAACTGCCGCAGCACGTAGGGCAAGATGCCCCCGGCGCGGTAGTAATCGGCCTCGATGGGGGTGTCTATGCGCAGCAGGAGTTTGGCGGTCTGCTGCGTGCCATCGGCTCGGTGCACCACCATGCGCGCCTGGCTGCGCGGCGCCAACGCGGGGTCGGGCAAGATGTCGATGCGCTCGGAACCCGTCAGGCCCAGGGACTCCCACGAATCACCCGGCATGAATTGCAAAGGCAACACCCCCATGCCCACCAGATTGCTGCGGTGGATGCGCTCAAAGCTCTTGGCCACCACGGCGCGTATGCCCAGGAGCTGGGTGCCCTTGGCGGCCCAATCGCGGCTGGAGCCGGTGCCGTATTCCTCGCCCGCAAACACCACCGTGGGCACACCCTGCTGCATATAGCGTGTGGCCGCATCAAAAATGGCCATTTTTTCGCCCTGCAGGGGGCCTTCGCCCTGGAACAGCGTCACGCCGCCCTCCTCGCGCGCTCCATCGGCGCGTGGGGGAATCATCAAATTCTTGATGCGCACATTGGCAAAAGTGCCTCGCACCATGACCTCGTGGTTGCCCCGGCGTGAGCCGTAGCTGTTGAAGTCCTGCAAAGCCACACCGTGCTCGCGCAGCCACTGGCCTGCGGGTGAATTGCTTTTGATGGCGCCCGCCGGCGAGATGTGGTCGGTGGTGATGGAGTCGCCAAACAGCGCCATGGTACAGGCGCCCATGACGGCCACGGAATTTTGATTGTTTTGGCCATTGGCGCTTGCTGTGCTTGCGCCAGAAGCTCTGTTTTCAATAGCAAATCCATCAAAGAATGGCGGCTGGGCAATGTAGGTGCTCTTTGGCCAGTTGTAGGTCGTTCCTTTGACACCGCGAATGGCCTCCCACAGTTTGCCGGGCTCCTTGGCCACCTTGGCATAGTTTTCGCGGAAGGCCTTGCCCTTCATGGCGTGCTTGATCAAGGCATGGATTTCGTCGCTGGTGGGCCAGATGTCGCCCAGGTACACAGGCCGCCCTTTCTTGCCCAGGCCCACGGGTTCGGCCATCAAATCCTTCAGCACGGTGCCCGCAATGGCATAGGCCACCACCAGCGGAGGACTGGCCAGGAAATTGGCCTTGATATTGGGGTGGATGCGCGCCTCGAAGTTGCGGTTGCCCGAGAGCACGGCTGCGCACACCAGGTCGTTGGCGGTGATGGCTTCGTTGAGCTCGGGCGTGAGATCGCCCGAATTGCCAATGCAGGTGGTACAGCCATAGCCCGCAATGGCAAAACCCAGTTTTTCCAGGTAGGGCAGCAAACCCGTTTCGCTGAGGTACTGCGTGACGATGCGCGAACCCGGCGCCAACGAGGTCTTGATGTGCGGCTGCACCTTGAGCCCCGCCTCCACGGCCTTCTTGGCCAGCAAACCCGCTGCCAGCAAAACACTGGGGTTGGAGGTGTTGGTGCAACTGGTAATGGCGGCAATCAGCACATCGCCATGGCCCACCGAGGGCATCTTGGCGGCATCTGCAGGCACGGCGCAGGCACTCGCACCCGCCTGTGCATGCGCCGTGGGACGTGCCGGGCGGTTGCCCACCATTTCCACCAGATTGCGCGCCGCACCAGGATGGGGCACCTGCACCTCCGCGGCCGCATCGCCCACGCCACAGCCCACGCGGTAGCGCTCGCCAAGGCGCTCTGCGGCCTGGTTAAAGCCATTGGCAGCCATGGGCTGGCTGAACAAATGGGTGAACTGCTGCTTGACCTGCCCCAGCTCGATGCGGTCTTGCGGGCGCTTAGGGCCCGCCAGGCTGGGCGTAACGCTGCCCAGATCCAGGGTCACGACCTCGGAATAATCAACCTCCCCCGCACGGGGCACGCCAAACATGCCCTGTGCCTTGAAGTAGGCCTCGAAAGCATCGATTTCGGCCGCGGTGCGGCCTGTGCCGCGCAGGTAGTCGATGGTTTTGTCATCCACCGGGAAAAAGCCCATGGTCGCCCCGTACTCGGGCGCCATATTGCCAATGGTGGCGCGGTCGGGTACAGAGAGCGTGCGCGTGCCTTCACCAAAAAACTCTACAAACTTGCCCACCACCTTGTGGCGGCGCAGCAGCTCGGTCACGGTGAGCACCAGATCGGTAGCCGTCACGCCCTCGCGCAGCTGGCCCTTGAGTTCCATGCCCACCACGTCGGGCGTGAGGAAATACAGCGGCTGGCCCAGCATGGCGGCCTCGGCCTCAATGCCGCCCACGCCCCAGCCCACCACGCCAATGCCGTTGATCATGGTGGTGTGGCTGTCCGTGCCCACCAGCGAGTCGGGGTAGTACAAACCGTCGGTTGTGCGGTGCACGCCACGCGCCAAATACTCCAGGTTGACCTGGTGCACGATGCCAAAACCTGGCGGCACCACGCGGAAGGTGTCGAAGGCCTGCATGCCCCATTTCATGAATTCGTAGCGCTCGCGGTTGCGCTGGAATTCGAGCTTCATGTTCTGTTCCAGGGCCCTTTTATTGCCGTAGTGGTCCACCATGATGGAATGGTCCACCACCAAATCCACCGGCACCAGCGGCTCGATACGGCGCGGATCGGCCCCCAAGTGCGCCGCCGTGCTGCGCATGGCAGCCAAATCGGCCAGCAATGGCACGCCGGTAAAGTCTTGCAGCACCACGCGGGCCAGCACAAAGGGGATTTCGTCCTTGCGCTCGGCCCGCGGCTGCCATTGGGCCAATTGCGCCACATGTTCGGGGGTGATTTTGCGGCCATCGCAGTGGCGCACCACGGCCTCCAACACCACTCGCAAAGACACAGGCAAGCGCCGCACCCCTGGGTATTGCTTGGCCAATGCCGGCAAAGAAAACAAACGCCCTGGCTTGCCTGAAGCCAACTTCAGGGGTGTGATCAGCGAGGCCAATGGGTGGCTTGGTTTTTTGGTGCGGGATGCCATGAGCAAGTCTCCGTGGGTGGGGAAACAGCCATTCTGGCACCACACACGAAAGCTGCAATGACTTGATGGGTAAAACCAGCCTCAAAAAACAAAAATCCGCCAATGGCGGACTTTTGTGGGGGGTTTTTACAGGGTGGGCGCTTGGCCCACCGCAGCAGAGATATTCAGGGGCGTGGATCAAATGGCGAACTGGGCACGATCCTTGTCACGGATCCACTCTGGCGGCTTGCCGCGGCCCGTCCAGGTTTTACCCGTAGCCGGGTCGCGGTACTTGGGCGCCACCTTGGCACCGGTGCTGCCTGCACTGCCCGCACCAGCACTGCGGCCGCGTGCCGGGGGAAATACGTCTTGCGGCGTCAATTCAAACTTAACCACCAACGCACGCACCGTTTGCAGGGCTTCGGTGATTTCCTCCTGACGGGCGGCGCGAATGGCCTGCTCAAGGGTTTCACGGTCTTTCAGTAATTGTTCGAGTTTGCTCATGGTGGTGTTGCAATGCGAGTTGATGGTGGAACGATTATAAACACGATTTTTAAATCCTGCAGGACAAAAAGCAAAAACCAGCCACTCTTAAACCAAACTTACCTCCACCATTCCATTACGCCCATCCCACGCGCACAACGCATGGAATCAGGTTTCCTTGTGGGCCAATACCTTATCCACGCGGCGCCCATCCATATCCACCACCTCAAACACCCAACCCACGCAGGCAATACGCTCCCCTTCCGCAGGCAAATGGCCAGATTCTGAAAGCAACAAACCCGCCAAGGTGTTATAGCGGCCCTTATCTTCTTCTGGCAACTCGCGGATATCCAGGCGTGCTTTCAATTCGGCAATGGGAACCAGGCCGTCGAGCAGCCATGAACCATCTTCCCGCTGCATGGCCCAGGCATCTTGGGGGGCATTCGATTGCAATTCGCCGGTAATGGCCTCCAGTAAATCGCGTGGCGTCATGATGCCTTGCACCACGCCATACTCGTCCACCACAAACACGATGCGCCCAGTGCGCTCACGAAATTGCTCCAGCAGCTCCATGCCACTGAGCGTTTCTGGCAGGAATATGGCCGGTTGCACATGCGCGCCAATGGGCTGTGCATGGTCTGCCCCCAGTGCAAGCAAATGGGCCACGCTGACCACGCCCACCACATCGTCCAGCGACCCCCGGCATACGGGGTACCACGAATGCGCGCCGGTAGCGCTGCTGGCGCTGGCTTGCTCCAAAGCCTGGGCCACGGTGCGGGATGCATCCATCCAGTGCACATCGCTGCGCGGCACCATCAAGGAGGTCAAGGGGCGGTCATCCAGGTGAAACACGTTTTGCACCATCTGATGCTCGTGCTGTTCAATCAAGCCCGCCTCACGCCCCTCCTCCAGGCTGGCAGCGATTTCTTCTTCGGTCACGGTGCGCGATGCGGTGTTGTCCACGCGCAGCACGGCCAAAACCCCTTGCGTGGAGAGCGACAGCAAGCGCACAAAAGGCTTGGCTACACGCGCCACGCCGGCCATGGGGCGCGCCACCAGGCGCGAAATGGCCTCGGGATAAAGCTGCCCCAGGCGCTTGGGCACCAATTCCCCAAACACGATGGTGATGAAGGTGATGATGGTGACCACCAGCGCCGTGGCCACAAAGCTGGCACCGCCCTTGGGCATGCCCAGGGCCAGGAGTTGCATGGTCAAGTCGTCGCTGAAAGCGGCCTCGCCGATGATGCCGTTGAGCATGCCGATGGAGGTGATGCCCACCTGCACCGACGACAGGAATTGCGTGGGGTTGTCCAGCAGCGCCAATGCGGCCTGCGCCCCCTTGTCGCCCCCTTGCGCCATAGCGGTGAGCCGGGGCTTGCGGCTGGAGGCCAGGGCCAGTTCCGACATGGCAAACAAGCCATTGAGCAAGGTGAGCAACGCAATCAGCAGAAAATCCATACCTTCAATCTAAAAAACACACCATGGCACTTTACTGTATTGGCGATGTGCAAGGCTGCGATGCCGCTTTGCAGCGCTTGCTCCACTTGATCGATTTTTCACCCAGCCGCGACACGGTGTATTTGCTGGGCGACCTGGTCAACCGCGGCCCCGACTCTGCTGCCGTGCTGCGCCGCTGCATGGCGCACGAGGGTGCCTTGCGCTGCGTACTGGGCAACCATGACCTGCACCTGCTGGCTGCGGCGCACGGTGCACGCGCGCCCTCGCGCCGCGACACCCTGGCCAACGTGCTGCAAGCCCCGGATTGCGATCGTTTGCTCCACTGGCTGCGCCAGCAGCCCCTGGCCACGGCCCACCCGCACGGCGGCGCCACCCTCACCCTGCTGCACGCCGGCGCCCTGCCTGCCTGGGATGCTGGCGACGTGCTGCGTTTGGCCGACGAAGTCCATGCCGTATTGCGTGGCCCCGGCATCCACGGTTTTTTGCACCAGATGTACGGCAACCAGCCCGACCAGTGGAGCGATGCGCTGCAAGGCGTCGATCGCTTGCGTGTGATCGTCAACGCCCTCACGCGGCTGCGTTTCTGTTCCCCCGAAGGCAGGCAGGATTTTGAGAGCACCGAAAGCGCCCACAGCGCCCCGCCGGGCCTGTTGCCCTGGTTTGATGTGCCCGGGCGGCGCACGGCGGGCCATTTGCTGGCATTTGGGCATTGGTCCACGCTGGGCCACGTCAACCGCCCAGACCTGCTGGCCATGGATACAGGCTGCGTCTGGGGGGGCCAACTCAGCGCCGTGCGGTTTGGCAATACGCTGGCCGAACGGGAACTGCTGCAGGTCGATTGCCCACAGGCCCAGGCCCCGGGCTGAACACCAACGGCGAGCCCGTCAGGCCGCAGGCTCTTGCGCCTTGAACAAGGCCGCCACTTTGCGTTTGGATTTGATATTGGGCGAAAGGCGCCCTTTGGCTGCGCTGGGCGTGGCCTCCCACGCCGGGGCAGGGGCATCGGTGCTGGCTTCGTAGGGCCGGTCAAAGAAGGGGTCGATGGGTTTGACCGCGGGCGCCGGACGCAGCGCACTGCGGGCGCCCCGGCGCGGCTCACCGGCTTCGTCCCAATGGCGGCGACCTTCGTTAAAGCGCCCCCGGGGGCGGTCTTCGTCGTATTCCAACGCCTCGATGTCGATTTTTTTCTTCAGCAGCTTCTCGATGTCGGCCACCAGGCGCGCATCGCTGCCCGATACCAGCGTCACCGCCAGCCCCGAAGCCCCGGCACGGCCCGTGCGGCCAATGCGGTGCACGTAGTCTTCGGGGTTGAATGGCACGTCGTAATTGAAAACGGCAGGCACATCCTTGATGTCCAGGCCACGCGCAGCCACATCGGTACACACCAGCAAATCGACCGCCCCCTGCTTGAACGCATCCAGGGCCTTCAGGCGCTCATCCTGGCTCTTGTCGCCATGCAAGGCGGCGGTCTTGAGCCCATCGCGCTCCAGCGTCCGCGCCAGCCGGGCGCAGCCCAGTTTGCTGTTGACAAAAATAAAGGCCTGCTTGAGATCGCGCGAACGCAGCACCTGGTGGATGGCACGGCGCTTATCGTCATCGCCAGCACTGTAGAAACGCTGCTCCACGGTGGATGCCGTTTCGTTGGGCCGCGCCACCTCGATGGTGATCGGGTCTTGCAGGTAGCTGGATGCCAGGCGTTTGATTTCGGGCGAAAAAGTGGCGCTAAAGAGCAGCGTGGTGCGCTGTTTAGGCAAGTACGACAGGATGCGCTGCAGGTCGGGCAGAAAACCGATGTCCAGCATGCGGTCGGCCTCGTCGAGCACCACGTACTCCACCTGGCCCAGCACGGCGTTCTTGGCCTCGATGTGGTCCAAAAGCCGCCCTGGTGTCGCTACCAGCACTTCCACGCCTTTTTTGAGCTCCATGGTCTGCGGCTTCATGTCCATGCCGCCAAACACCACGGTGCTGCGCAGTTTGGTGTACTTGGCGTACAGGGCGATTTGCTGGGCCACCTGGTCGGCCAGTTCACGCGTTGGCAGCAGCACCAAGGCACGCACCGGGTGGCGTGCGGGCGATGCCGAACTGTTTTCGTGCTTGAGCAGGCGCTGCAGCAGCGGCAGCGAAAAAGCCGCCGTCTTGCCCGTACCCGTTTGCGCTGCGCCCATCACATCCTTGCCCGTGAGCACCACGGGAATGGCTTGTGCCTGGATGGGCGTCATGTTCTCGTAGCCCATTTCGGCCACGGCTCGCTTGAGCGGCTCCGCCAGCGATAGATTGGAATAAGAAGTGGTCATGAACCTACTATTGTCGCATTGTCGGTGCCACGGGCCCAGGCCCCTCGCATTCACCCTGGCATCCAAAGTAAAAACGGCATGCCCCACAATCTCCCCCTCAACACAAGACCCGCCATGCCGGACACCCCGTACCCCATCATCCCCAGCGCCTTCCATTCCAGTGAAGCGTGCCGGCAGGCTGCACAGAACCTGAACCTGCAACACCTGGACGCACTGCTAGGCCGCCTGGGCCTGCAAGAGCGCACCCTGACCCCGGAAAACGCCTTGAGCGCCCCGCACGAACACGCTCTGGCCCACGCCCTCGCCCTGCCCCACGCCGATGGGCGCACCCCCTGGGCCGCCTGGGATTTGCACCAGCGTGGCCGCACGGCAGAGGCACGGCACAGCGCCTGGGCCTGGATCACGCCCTGCCACTGGCAAGTGCGCACAGACCACGTCACCCTCACCGACCCCGCCACGCTGCAGTTGGACGAAACCGCCTCGCACGCCTTGCTGGCGGTACTGGCCCCCTGGTTTGCGCAAGACGGCATCACCCTGCACTACGACAGCCCCACGCGCTGGCTGGCCCAGGGCGATGTCCTGGCCGACCTGGCCACCGCCTCGGTCGAACGCGTGTTGCGCCGCGACGTATCGCACTGGCTGCCCGGTGAGCACAAAGCCCACCCACTGCGCCGCCTGCACAGCGAAATGCAAATGCTGCTCTACACCCATCCCTTGAACGACGCACGCGAGGCCCAAGGCCTTCCGCCGGTCAATGCCTTCTGGGTGCATGGCGCCGGCCGCTTGACCGCGCCCCCCGCCTCCACGGGTACACCCCCCATCGTCCACACCGCATTGCAAGACGCTGCATTGCGCGAAGACTGGCCCGCCTGGGCCGCTGCCTGGCAGGCCCTGGACGCAGGCCCCCTGGCCCAATTGCGCGCAGCCGCCCAACAAGGCCAGCATGTACGGCTCACCCTGTGCGGCGAACACAGCGCATTCACCTGGCACACGGCGCCCCGCAGCATAGGGCAGAAAATCCAGGGTTTTTTAAAGCCCCAACGCTTTAAAGACGTGCGTGAACAGCTATGAAAATCATCGTCAGAGACACCCCGCCGCGCGCAGCCTGGGCGCTGGAGCAGGCAGGCATACACCCCCTGTTGGCACGCTTGTACGCCGCACGCGGTGTGCAAACACCCAAAGAACTGGACGACGGCCTGGCGCACCTGCTCCCCCCCGCGGGGCTCAAAGGCATTGAAGACGCTGCCCGCCTGCTGGCCGATGCCATCGCGCAAGACCAGCGCCTGTGCATCGTGGCCGACTACGACTGCGATGGCGCCACCGCCTGCGCCGTCGCCGTGCGCGGGCTGCGCCTGCTGGGCGCTCGCCATGTCGATTACCTGGTGCCCGACCGCGTGGTCGATGGCTACGGCCTCACCGCCCCCATCGCCCAGCGCGTGAAAGAACGCGGTGCCGATCTGCTCATCACCGTGGACAACGGCATCGCCAGTGTAGAGGGCGTGGCCCAGGCGCGCGCGCTGGGCCTTGGCGTGCTCATCACCGACCACCACTTGCCCGGCGCCGAACTGCCGCAGGCGCAGGCCACCGTCAACCCCAACCAGCCGGGCTGCCCGTTCGAGAGCAAATCCCTGGCTGGCGTGGGCGTGGTGTTCTACGTGCTCATGCAACTGCGCGCCGAACTGCGCCAACGCGGCATGTTCGACGCCGCCAGCCAGCCACGGCTGGAGCCCCTGCTCCCCCTGGTCGCCCTGGGTACCGTGGCCGACGTGGTGCGCCTGGATACCAACAACCGACGCCTGGTCGCCCAAGGCATCAAGCGCATCCGCGCAGGCCACATGCCCCCTGGCATTGCGGCCCTGCTGCGCGTGGCCGGGCGCCAGCCCCCTCTGGCCACCACTTTCGACTTCGGCTTTGCCCTGGGCCCACGCATCAACGCCGCCGGACGCCTGGCCGATATGACGCTGGGCATCGAATGCCTGCTCACCGACGATGCATCACACGCCGACCAGTTGGCCCAGCAGCTCGACGCCATCAACCGCGAGCGCCGCGAAATCGAGGGCGGCATGCGCGAACAGGCATTGCTGCTGGCCGAAAACCGGTTTGGCGCACAAGACGAACCTCCGCCCGCCGTCAGTGTGTTCGACCCCGACTTCCACGAAGGCGTGGTCGGCATCGTCGCCTCGCGCATCAAAGACAAACTGCACCGCCCCACTTTCGTTTTTGCCGCCAGCGGCGCGCCGGGCAAGGCGCACGAACTCAAAGGTTCAGGCCGCTCGATTCCAGGGTTCCATTTGCGCGATGCATTGGACCTGGTGGCCAAGCGCCACCCCGGGGTACTGCTGCGCTTTGGCGGCCACGCCATGGCCGCGGGCTGCACCGTGCCCACCGAGCGCTTTGCCGAATTCGAGCAGGCCCTGGCCCAGGTCGCCCGCGAATGGCTGGACGCATCCACCCTCACCCGCCGCCTGGAAACCGATGGGCCGCTGGCCCCCGAATGGCGCCGCGCCGACCTGGCCGATACGCTGCAGCGCGAAGTCTGGGGCCAGGGTTTTGCCCCCCCTGTGTTCAGCGAAGAAGTGGACGTGCTCAGCCAGCGTCTGGTGGGCGAGCGCCACCTCTCACTCAAGCTGCGCCACCGGGGCGAACCCGTGGACGGCATCTGGTTTGGCCGCACCGACCCCCTGCCCGCACGCGCCCTGCTGGCCTGGCGCCTGGACGTCAACGAATGGCGCGGCGAGCGCAAGGTGCAGTTTGTGGTGGAAGGGGTGCAAGAATAGCCCCCGGCCCCCGCGCTGGCCCCCTCAATGGCCGTCGGCGTCGGGCGCGGGGTGACCCATCAGGCGATCGGTCATCGCAATGGCCAGTGCGGAGAGCAGGAATACGACGTGGATGATGGTCTGCCACATCAGCACCTTCACGTCGTAGTTGGCGGCGTTGATGAAGCTCTTGAGCAGGTGGATCGAACTGATGCCGATGATGGCCATGCCCAGTTTGACCTTGAGCACCGAGGCGTTCACATGGTTGAGCCACTCGGGCTGGTCGGGGTGGCTTTCGAGGTTCATGCGGCTCACAAACGTCTCATACCCGCCCACGATGACCATGATGAGCAGGTTGGAGATCATCACCACATCGATCAGGCCCAGCACCACGAGCATGGTGATGGTCTCGTTGAGTTTGGTGACCTGCACGTCGGATTTGTAGCCCAGGTTGGCCACCAGCGCCTGCAGCGCATTGGCATTGCCAAACGCCGCCTCCAGCAAATGCACCAGCTCCACCCAGAAATGGAATACATACACGGCCTGCGCAGCAATCAGCCCCAGGTACAGCGGCAACTGCAGCCAGCGGCTCGCGAAAATCAGGGATGGCAAGGGGCGCAAGGGGGCACTCGGGCGGTATTTCTCTGTCATGGGCTGCAGCCAAATAGGAAGGGGCGCAGATTGTAAAAGAGTGGCCCGCCCGCCCCACCAACCCTGGGGCTCAAGGGAGCAGAATCGTGGAACCCGTGGTCTTGCGCGCCTCCAGGTCACGGTGCGCCTGTTGCACATCGCGCAGGGCGTAGCGCTGGGCGATGTGGATTTTGACCTGCCCGCTTTGCACCACGGCAAACAAATCGTCGGCCATGGCCTGGGTGGATTCGCGCGTGGCAATGTGGGTGAACAGCGTCTGGCGCGTGACGTAGAGCGACCCCTTGGCCCCCAGCATCCCCGGCGCAAATGGCGGCACCGGGCCGGATGCGTTGCCAAAACTGGCCATCAAGCCAAAGGGGCGCAGGCAGTCGAGCGATGGGTTCCAGGTGTCTTTGCCCACCGAGTCGTACACCACCTTCACGCCCTGGCCCCCGGTAATTTCTTTCACGCGGATGGCAAAGTCTTCGGTGCTGTAGTTGATGGCGTGGGCTGCCCCGTGATCCAGCGCCAGCTGGCATTTGGCATCGCTGCCCGCCGTGGCAATGAGCTGCAGGCCCAAGGCCCTGGCCCACTGGCAGGCAATCAACCCCACACCACCCGCCGCCGCATGGAAAAGCACATGATCGCCCGGCTGCAGGCCCTGTACCGGTAGCGTCTTTTTCAGCAAATACTGCGCCGTCAGGCCTTTGAGCATCATGGCCGCGCCGGTTTCAAAGCTGATGGCATCGGGCAGCTTGCACACGCACCGGGCGGGCATGACGCGCACTTCGCTGTAGCTGCCCGGAGGCTGGCTGGCGTAGGCGGCGCGGTCGCCTACTTGCAGGTGGATGACGCCTTCGCCCACGGCCTCGACCACGCCAGCCCCCTCCATGCCGATGCCGGCGGGCATGGGCAAGGGGTACAGGCCCGTGCGGTGGTAGACGTCAATAAAGTTGAGCCCAATGGCATGGTGGCGGATGCGGATTTCGCCGGGGCCAGGCTCGCCCACGGCCACATCAACCATTTGCAGCTCTTCGGGGCCGCCGTGCTGGCGGATCTGGATGGCAAGGGCCATAGGTGGTCTTCCTTGTGCAACAAAAACACTGCATGGTGCCATGGTTCTGCATCCAATGCGCGGCAAGCAAGCATTCGGGTCGTTACAGTCGGGGAATGAACCCCACTTTGACACCGGGCACGGCCCTGTTACTGGCCACCGCGCCCCTGCTCTGGGCGGGCAATGCCGTGGTTGGGCGGCTGGTGCACACCATGATTTCCCCCAGCCTGCTCAATTTTGTGCGCTGGATGCTGGCGTTTGCCATCTTGCTACCATTGGCCCATGGCATCCTGCGCCCCGGCCATCCCATATGGCAGCACTGGCGGCGTTACGCCCTGCTGGGCCTGCTGGGCATAGGCAGCTACAACGCACTGCAGTACCTGGCGCTGCAGACGTCCACCCCTATCAACGTCACGTTGGTCGGCTCCAGCATTCCCATCTGGATGCTGGCCGTGGGCACGGTGTTTTTTGGGGTACCCGTCACGCGCCAGCAGCTCGTGGGCGCCTTGCTATCCATGGCCGGTGTATTGATCGTCTTGAGCCGTGGCGAATGGGCGCAGCTGCTGGCCCTGCGGCTGGTGCCTGGCGATATGTTCATGCTGCTGGCCACGCTGTCGTGGGCGTTTTACAGCTGGCTCCTGGCACGGACCAGCGAGCCATCCCAGGTGCGCAGCGATTGGGCCGCTTTTTTGATGGCGCAAATGGTGTTTGGCCTGGGCTGGTCAGGGGCCTTTGCTGGCGTGGAATGGGCCACAGGCCATGCCCACCTGGATGGCGGCTGGCCCCTGGTGGCGGCGCTGGCCTTTATCGCCATCGGCCCTGCCGTGGTGGCCTACCGGTGCTGGGGCGTGGGTGTGCAGCGTGCAGGGCCAGCCATTGCCGGGTTTTTTTCCAACCTCACACCGCTGTTTGCCGCCATGCTGTCGGCAGCGTTCTTGGGCGATCCGCCGCGCCTGTTCCACGCTGTGGCTTTTGCCCTCATTGTGGGCGGCATCGTGGTGTCTTCACGCCGCTGAGGGCGGGGCCTCTTCCAGGCGGGCCTGCAGCGCCTCCACGGGCTCTGGCCGTCCCAGCAGATAGCCTTGGTACAGGTCGCAGCCATGCGCGGCCAGAAAATCCTTCTGTCCCTGGGTTTCCACGCCTTCGGCGATGATTTCCAACTCCAGGTTGGCCCCCATGCCAATGATGGTTTGCACGATCACATCGTCTGTGGGGCGCACCCCCAGGTTGCGCA
>CAZRFF010000015.1:0-15746 GCA_964599265.1 uncultured Simplicispira sp.
CCCACCCCCCCGGGCATGGCGCCAGCCCCATCGTTGACGGCCAGATGTACGAGGGGGTGGACAGCCGCGCGCTCATGGCGCATTGCCTGGACAAGCACCGCGCCCTGGCCTTGGTCGGCTGGCCCGACGAGGACGTGCTCTACAGCCTGCGCCACCAGCCCACGCAGCCGGCGCACAGCGTCATCCTCAAGCTGCTCAAGGCCATAGACGCCGAGCAATCGCTCGATGTGTTCGAAGACATCCTGGGCGAAGACCCCCTGCTGGCCTACCGTTTCATGGTCTACACCAACTCGGCGGCACTGGGCCTGCGCACGGGCATCGATTCGCTGCGCCGCGGTTTGGTGATGATGGGCTACAGCTCCATCCGCCGCTGGCTGTCCGACCAGCTGCCGCACGCCAGCAACGAGGCCGACCTCAACCCGGTGCGCGAAGCCATGGTGCTGCGCGCACGCCTGACCGAGCAGTTGATCGAACCCGGCATCCAAAACGACCTGCGCCGCGAGGTGTACATGT
Source organism: uncultured Simplicispira sp. (assembly GCA_964599265.1). Classification (GTDB taxonomy): domain Bacteria; phylum Pseudomonadota; class Gammaproteobacteria; order Burkholderiales; family Burkholderiaceae_C; genus Simplicispira. The sequence goes on from CAZRFF010000015.1 coordinate 514, forward strand.
GCGGCCTGTTCTCGCAGCTCGACGAACTGCTGCGCGAGCCCCTGGGCACCATCTTGCAGCGCATCCCCATCTCTGAACGCGTGTTCAACGCCTGCGTGCTGGGCACCGGCGCCTACGCCCCCAGCCTGCACATGGCCAACGCCCTGGCGGGCGAGGACGCCGCCGCCGTGCGCCAGCTGTGCGAGGACAACGAGATGGAGCAGGAAGACGTGAACCGCATCCTGCTGCGCATGCTGGCAAACACCAAGCGGGGCGCTGGGGCCTGAGCGGCAGCACTGCGCGCCGCATACGGGCACTTCACACGGGCGCCATGTCAGCGCGCACCCGTTCGAACACACGCCAAAAGGCCGCGTCCTGCGTGGTGCTGAAATTGATGCGCATGAGCGTGCTCGGCTGGCGGCTGGCGTGGAACAGCGCCCCCGGCGCGAGCAGGTAGCCTTCGTCGAGCATGCGCTGGGCGAGCATGTCGGTGTCCACCCCGGTATCCACCCAGCCAAACAGGCCCGCGGGCTCGGCCGCAAAGCGGCAGCCGGCCTCCAGCGCCAATTGCACGCTGCGCGCACGGGCCTGGGCCAGGCGCAGGCGCATGCGTTCGGCGTGGCGGCGCAACTGCCCTTGCTCAATGCACAGCGCCATGGCCTGCTCCAGCACCGAGGGCGTGGTCAGCGTGGAGAGCAGCTTGGTGTCCAGCAGGCGCTCGCACAGGCCGGCGGGCGCAGCCAGGTAGCCCACGCGCCAGCTTGGCGCCAGGATTTTGGCGAAACCACCCACGTAGATGGTGCGCTGGAGACCGTCGAGCGCGCTCAGGCGCGTGGCGTGGTCGGGGGCGATGTGGCTGTAGGTGTCGTCCTCGACGATGTAAAAGCCGCACTGCCCGGCCAGTTGCAGCACCTGGTGCGCATGGCCCGGGGTGAGGCAGTAGCCCGTGGGGTTGTGCAGCACGCTCACGCTGACGAACAATTTGGGGGCATGCACGGCGCAATAGCGCGCCATCACCTCCAGGTCGGGGCCGTCGGCGCGGCGCGGCACGGGCAGCACGCGCATGCCCAGGGCGTCGAGCCGGGCGAACTCCACCGACCAGCCGGGCTCCTCGACCATCACCGGATCGCCCGCCTTGAGCAGCGTGCGGCTCACGATGTCCAGCGCCTGCGTGGCGCCCACGGTGGTCATGATCTGCGCGGGCCGTGCCGCCACGTTCAGGTCGGCCAGGCGGCGCACGAGCGCCTGGCGCAGGCCGACATCGCCCATGGGTTCGCCATAGTTCAGCGCCCCCGAGGCCAGCGCATGGCCGGCCGTGATCTTGCGCAGTGCCGCGGGCATGAAGCGCGCCTCCTCCAGCCACTGCGCGGGCAGCACCCCGGCGCCCGGCTGGGGCTTGCCCGAACCCTGGTGGAACATGCCGCGGATCAGCGCCGTGGCGTGGGTGTGCGAGCCGCGCGGCAAAGGCTGGGGCATGGCAGCATCTTCTGCATTTGCTGCTTTTCTAGGAGCTGCTTGCGCTTGCTGGTATTGCCCTGGAAGGCTGTTTTGTGCCCAATCGCGCACATAAAACCCGCGTTGGCGCCGCGCCTCCACCAGGCCTTGCGCAAGCAACTGGTCGTAGGCCGCCACCACGGTGTGCGGGCTCACGCCCTGCTGGCGCGCGCAGTCGCGCACCGAGGGCAGGCGCGAGCCCGCAGGCAAAAGGCGCGAGCGGATGCGCTCGGCAAAGCGCTCGGCCAGTTGGTCGGTCAGGGTGCGGTGGGGGGTGCGGATGAGCATGGAATGGCCAAGGAATGGAAAGGGCACGGCGCGGCTGTACCGCTGCGCAAACCAACACAGTTCAAAAAATTGTCAGGCAAACTGTACCGCAACTGTATTGGAATTTAGCCCTACAGTGCAGGCATTCCTTTGCACACCCACCATGCCCACCACCGAATTTTCTGCCCTGCTGCTGCTCGCCACGGCCATGAGCTTCTCCCCCGGGCCCAACACCACGCTCTCGACCGCACTGGCCGCCAACCGCGGCCTGCCGCACGCCATGCGCTTCGTCTGCGCCGTGCCCGTGGGCTGGACGGCGCTCTTGCTGCTGTGCGCGGGCGGCCTGGGCGCCATGGTGGTGGCAGCGCCCCTGCTGCGCGGGGCCATCAAGGCCGTGGGCATCGCCTACCTGCTGTGGCTGGCCTGGCAGCTCAGCCGCAGCAGCCGCCTGGCCGAGGCCGACACCGCACGCCTGGACGTGGGCTTCTGGCAGGGCACGCTGCTGCAGTTCGTCAACATCAAGGCCTGGCTGCTGGCGCTCACCATCGTGGCGGGGTGGATTGCCGGGCGCAGCGACGCACTGCAGCGCCTGGCCGTGGTGCTGCCGGTGATGCTGCTGTTTGCGTTTGCCAGCAACCTGGCCTACGCCGCCACGGGCGCCCTGCTGCGCCACTGGCTGGCCCAGGGCCGGCGCCTGCTGTGGTTCAACCGCGGCATGGCGCTGGTGCTGGTACTGACGGCAGCCTGGATGGTGCAGGCATGACGCGGCCCGCCGAATCCCGTGGCCTGGCCCTGGGCCTGCTGGGCGTGGCCATTTTTGCCCTCACGCTGCCCATGACGCGCCTGGCCGTGGGCACGCCCGAGGCGCCGCTGCTGCCGGGCCTGTTCATCGGCATGGGGCGTGCCGCAGTGGCGGGCCTTCTGTCGGCCCTGCTGCTGCTGTGGCAGCGCGCCCCGCTGCCCGCGCGCGCCGACTGGGGGCCGCTGGCGGTGAGCGCCCTGGGCGTGGTGTTTGGTTTTCCGCTGCTCACCTCGGTGGCCATGCGCTACGTGGGCGCCGTGCATGCCGCGGTCATCCTGGGCCTGCTGCCCCTGACCACGGCGGCGGTGGGCGCCTTGCTGCACCGCCAGCGGCCCTCGCTGGCGTTCTGGGCCTGCGCGCTGCTGGGCTCCCTGCTGGTGGTGGTGTTTGCGCTGCTGCGCTCGGGCCAGGCGGGGCTGGCCCTGCACCCTGCCGATCTGCTGCTCATGGCGGCCGTAGCCTGCGCGGCCGTGGGCTATGGTTTTGGCGGAAAGCTCTCGCACCACATGCGCGCCGACGCGGTGATCTGCTGGGCCCTGGTGCTCTCGCTGCCCATCACCTTGCCCGCCGCCTGGTGGTGGTGGCCCGCAGGCCCCGTGCCCCTGGCGGCCTGGGGCGGTTTTGCCTACGTGGCCGTGTTTTCGATGTGGTTGGGTTTTTTTGCCTGGTACCGCGCCCTGGCCCTGGGCGGTACGGTGCGCGTGAGCCAGGTGCAGCTGGCACAGCCTTTTTTGAGCATGCTGTTTGCCGTGCCTTTGCTGGGCGAAACCATAGACGCCGCCAGCCTGGGCTTTGGCCTGGCAGTGATGGCAACCGTTTTGGCCGGACGGCGCATGCCCGTGGGGGCACGAACCTGATGCGCTGCGGTAAGCTTGCACCCCGGCGCCCAACCCCGGGCCGCTGCCAGGCCACACCATGGCCTTTTTTCAACTGGTTGCGCCCCACCCCCGGCGCACACACTGGAGCACACTGGAAATGACACACTGGACCCTGGCCGCACGCGCCGCAAAAATGAACCCCTCGGTGATCCGCGAGATCCTCAAGGTCACCGAAAAACCCGGCATCATCAGCCTGGCGGGTGGCCTGCCATCGCCCAAAACCTTTCCGGTCTCTGAATTTGCCCGCGCCTGCGAAATGGTGCTGGGCCATGATGGCGCAGCTGCGCTGCAATACGCCGCGAGCGAAGGCTACGCCCCGCTGCGCGAGGCCATTGCCGCCCACCTGCCCTGGGACGTGAACCCCGAGCAGGTGCTCATCACCACCGGCTCGCAGCAAGGCCTGGATCTGGTGGCCAAGGTGCTGATCGACGCCGGCAGCCGCGTGCTGGTGGAAACGCCCACCTACCTGGGCGCGCTGCAGGCCTTTACCCCCATGGAACCCCAGGTGGTGAGCGTGGCCAGCGACGATGAAGGCGTGCTGATCGATGACTTTGCCCGCCAGGCCGGGCAAGGCGCCGACAAAGCCCGTTTTTTGTACGTGCTGCCCAACTTCCAGAACCCCACGGGCCGCACCATGAACGAAGCGCGCCGCGCCGCGCTGGTGGACAAGGCCGCGCAACTGGGCGTGCCGCTGGTCGAAGACAACCCCTACGGCGACCTGTGGTTCGACCAGCCCCCGCCCGCCCCCCTCACGGCGCGCAACCCCGATGGCTGCATCTACCTGGGCTCGTTCTCCAAGGTGCTGGCGCCGGGCCTGCGCCTGGGCTACGTCATTGCCCCGCCGGCCGTTTTCCCCAAGCTGCTGCAAGCCAAGCAGGCGGCCGACCTGCACTCGCCGGGCTTTAACCAGCGCATGGTGGCCGAGGTCATCAAGGGCGGCTTTCTGGAGCGCCACATCCCCACCATCCGCGCCCTCTACAAGCAGCAGCGCGATGCCATGCTCGCCGCGCTCACGCGCGAAATGGCCGGCCTGGACGTGCGCTGGAACAGCCCGCAGGGCGGCATGTTCCTGTGGGTGCGCCTGCCCGAAGGGTTCAATGCCACGGCCCTGCTGGCGCAGGCGGTGGAGCACAATGTGGCCTACGTGCCCGGCGCCGCCTTCTACGCCGACGCGGCCGACGCGCGCACGCTGCGCCTGTCGTTCGTCACGTCCACCGCCGCGCAGATCGACACCGGTATTGCCGCGCTGGCCGCCACCATCCGCGCAGCGCACCCCTGACATTGACCTTGACCCGGGAGGCCCCCATGCACGCACGCAGGTTTTTACAGGTGGATGTGTTCAGTGGCCGCACCGGCGACGGCAACCCGCTGGCCGTGCTGCCCGACGCCCAGGACCTGAGCGACGCCGACATGCAGCGCTTTGCCACCTGGGCCAATCTGTCGGAGACGGCCTACCTGCTGCCGCCCACCGAAGCCGGCCAGGCCGCCGGGGCCGATTACCGCGTGCGCATCTTCAGCCCCCAGGGCGAACTGCCCTTTGCCGGCCACCCCACACTGGGCAGTTGCCACGCCTGGCAGCACCTGGGCCACGCACCGCGCGCGGCGGGGGTGTGGGTGCAGGAATGCGCCATCGGCCTGGTGCGCATCCGCCAGCATGGCGACACCCTGGCCTTTGCCGCACCGCCTTTGCAGCGCAGCGCGCCCAACCCGGCCATGCTGGCCCTGGTGACCGCCGCCCTGGGTCTGCGCCCCCAGCAAGTATTGGCAGCGCAGGTGCTGGACAATGGCCCGCGCTTTCTGGCCCTGTTGCTCGACAGCAAGGAGGCCGTGCTGGGCGTCCACCCCGACCATGCCCGCCTCAAAGACCTGGGCCAGGACGTGGGCCTGGTGCACATTGGCCCCGCCGCCAACGATGCGCAAGCCCCGGGCGCCACGGTGCGCGCCTTCCTCCACTCCATCGGCAACCCGGAAGACCCGGTCACCGGCAGCCTCAACGCCGGCCTGGCGCAGTGGCTCATTGCCGAGGGGCTGGCCCCTGCGTGCTACCAAGTGGCCCAGGGCGAATGCGTGGGCCGCGCCGGGCGCGTGTCCATTTACCAGGATGATGCCGGCCAGGTCTGGGTGGGCGGCCATGCGGTGACCAGCATCGAAGGGCAGGTGTTCTTATGACCCCCGGCCTGCCCTCCCTGGCCGACATCGAGGCCGCCGCCAAAGTGGTGTACCGCGACTTCGCCCCCACGCCCCAGTACCGCTGGGGCCTGCTCGGCGAGCGCCTGGGCACCGAGTGCTGGCTCAAGCACGAGAACCACACGCCCGTGGGCGCGTTCAAGATCCGCGGCGGGCTGACCTATTTCGACCAACTGGCGCGGCGCGGCCCGCTGCCGCGCGAGGTCATCAGCGCCACACGCGGCAACCACGGCCAGAGCATGGGCTGGGCCGCGCGCCGCCACGGCGTGGCCTGCACCATCGTCGTGCCGCACGGCAACTCGGTAGAGAAAAACGCCGCCATGTGCGCACTGGGCGTCACCCTCGTCGAGCACGGCGCAGACTTCCAGGAGGCGCGTGAACACGCCATGCAACTGGCCCGGGAGCGCGGCGCGCACATGGTGCCGAGCTTTCACCCCGACCTGCTGCGCGGCGTGGCCACCTACTGGTGGGAGTTTTTGCGCGCCGTGCCGCACCTGCAGGTGGCCTACGTGCCCATCGGCCAGGGCTCGGGCGCGTGCTCGGCCATTGCCGCCAAGCTGGCGCTGGGCCACGGCGCGCGCATCGTGGGCGTGGTGAGCCGCCACGCCACGACGTATGCCGACTCCATCGCCGCAGGCCGTGTGGTGGAGGCGCCAGTGGCCACGCAACTGGCCGACGGCATGGCCTGCCGCGTGGCCGACCCCGAGGCCTTGGCCATCCTCATGCCGCACCTGGACCATGTGGTGCAGGTCAGCGACGCCGAGGTGGCCGCCGCCATGCGCCACCTGTTCACCGACACGCACAACGTGGCCGAGGGCGCAGGCGCCGCTGCCCTGGCCGCAGCGCTGCAGGAGCGCGAATCCCTGCGCGGGCAGTGCGTGGGGCTGGCGCTCACGGGCGGCAATGTGGATGCTGCCGTGTTTGCACAGGTACTGCGCCCCGACTGAAGGCACGGCAAGCTCCACCACCCCGCGCATATTGGACAATGGCTCCCCGCGCCGCCGCCCCCTGGGCGGCGGCGCCACCAGTATCCAAGCACAACAAAGAAAAACGGGAGGGAGTGCCCATGGAGTCCAAGCCCACAACGGCCTATCGCTGGGGCCTGCGGATTGTCATTGCCTTGCAGTGCGTTCTGGTCTTCGCGTTCATCTATCGCAACGTTTCCGCGCCCGGCCCTTTCGGGCCCCGCCTGCCCGCCATCCAGGGCCAGACCGTGTGGTTGGAGAGCCATGGCGCACTGCACCAGTTCGACCGCGAAGGGAAGCGGCTGCGGCACATCGCGCTGTCAGCGCTGAACCTTTCTTCCTCGCCCACCAGCCTGCAGTTCACGCAAGAGCATGTTTTCTGGGTACACGACCAAAGCCGTGTGCACCGCTGCGACCTTTCGCAGGCGCGGTGCACCGCGCTGGACCTCCCCGACCTTTCCGCACGCGAGGACTACCGCTGGGTGCGCGTGAACGATGACGAATCGGAGATCGTCGTCTCCGACGCTTCCGCACACCGCGTGCTGGTGTACCAGCGCGGCGCCTCCGACGGCCGCTATACGCTGCGGCACACACTGGCCGACGGCATGCGCTTTCCGAACCAGACGCTGCAAACACGGGAATGGTTGTGGATTGCCAACACCAACCAGCACCAGATCGTGCAGTTGGGCAATCCCGCGCTGCCACCGCAGATCAGGCACGAACATGCCATTGCGCACCCGGACCTTCGCCCCACCCGGCGGTACCCGTTTGCCATGGCCCACGACCCGCAAGAGCGCCTGTGGATTCTGGTGGGCGACTTCGGAATGCGCAACGCCGACCTGCTGGTCATGGGCCAGACGCACCTTCCCGAGCGGGTGATTCCCCTCGCCCCCGGGCAAGACCCGAACGGCATCGTGCTCTTCGACCAGCACATGCTCGTGACCGACATGACCAACTTTGTCGTGCATCGGCTGGATCTGCAGGGCAAGGTGCTGGCCCCGTTTGGCGACGCGTCATTCAAAGCCGAACTGGCCAATGCCCACCAGCAGGCGCAATGGACGCGGCGCCTGCCCACACTGCTGCTCTCCAGCATCGGCGTGCTGCTGGTGGTGGGGCTGTGGCTGGCCTGGAAGGCGGGCGAGCTGAACCAACTGCGCGGTTCGGCCTGGCGCCAGCCCCACCGGGCGGCGCCCCAGCCGCAAGTGGCCGCAGCGCAAGCACAGGCTGCAGCGCCGATCAAGCGCGGCCCCATCACCGTCGTGTCGGCCTTGCCCGGCGCCACGCGCTCGGCCCGGCGGGTTCTGCTGGCAGGCAGCGTTGTCATGTCCGGCGTTATCACGGTGATCGGCTACGAAGCCCTGCCCTACGTCCGCCAGTACTGCTCGGCAGGCACATCCTGCATGGCCTGGAAGGGCACGGCTGTGGCGGCGGTTCTGTTGCTGTTGCTGATCCTGTTCCCCCTGGCATTGGGATGGCGCCAGCTCAAGCACCTGGAATCGATACGCATCGGTACCGACGGCATTCAAATCCAGGCCCAGATAGGTTCCCGGCGCTACAAGTCCCTGGCCGAACAGGTGACCTGCACACGCCAGCATCTGCTGATCGGAACCAGCATGGTTCCGTTGCGGCACCGGGGCACGCCCCTGTTTGACGAAAATATCCTTCGCCGCGACATCCTCGACCGACTGCCCCAACTCCACATGCACGACACACCCTGGAGCAACGGGCTGCTGGAGCATTTCTGGCAACGCGCAGGATGGCGCGGCAAGCTCATGGTGCTGGGTTTGGGTGCCGCCTTTGTCTCCTGGCTGGTACTGATGCTTGTCCTCCACTGATATTCGGACTTTTGTGGTGAACATCCCGAATCAAGCGTTTCAGTCGCGGCAGTGACAAGCCGGTGGAAGCGACCCTGGCCACAATCGCGCCCATGGGAACCCTCTACCTAGTGCGCCACGGCCAGGCCTCGTTTGGCGCCGACGACTACGACCAGCTCAGCCCCCTGGGCCGCCAGCAGGCAGTGCGCCTGGGCGAGCACTGGCGTGGCAGCGGCCAGCGCTTTGATGCCGTGCTCACCGGCACGCTGCGCCGCCACACCCAAACCCTGGAGGGGATTGCCGAGGGCCTGCCCGGACTGCCCGCACCCACGGCCCTGCCCGGCCTGAACGAATACGACAGCCTCGCCTTGATCCGCGCCGTGCACACCGAGCCGCTGCAAAAACCCGACACGCCCGAGCTCTACCGCCAACACTTCCGCCTGCTGTGCGACGCGCTGGCGCAGTGGATGGCGGGTGTCATCAGCCCGCAGGGCATGCCCAGTTGGGAGGACTTTGCCAGCGGTGTGCGCGCTGCCCTGGAGCAGGTGCGGCGCGACCATGCGGGCCAGAACGTGCTGCTGGTGAGCAGCGGCGGCCCCATTTCGGCCGCCGTGGGCGAGGTGCTGGGCACCGCCCCCGAGGTGACCATTGCGCTGAACATGCGCATCCGCAACAGCGCGGTGACCGAGTTCAGCGTGAGCCCCAAGCGCCTGATGCTGCAGACCTTCAACACCCTGCCGCACCTGAACGCGCCCGAGCACGCAGCGCTGCTCACGCACGCCTGACACCGGCAAAGCTGCCGAGGGAAATCAACCCCGCAGCGGCCCGGCCGCCACAGTCTCCAGCGGCAGGCTGGAAATTTCTTGCAAAAGCTGCGCCAGGGCCGCGCCCGCCACCCCGACCAGCATACGGCCCTTGGCGGCGTCGGCGGCCAGGGCGTTGCCCACGGCGCCTGCGGGGTGGTAGTCCTGCATGGCCCAGCCCATCTTGGCGCTTTTGCCATCGCCCAGCACGGCATAGCGCTGGGCGCGGTCTTGCGAGCTGGAGCGGAAATCCTGCGCCTGCTCCATGCGCACGGTCTGCGGCGCCAGGTGCAGCACCATGGACGTTTCCACCGCCCCGGCATGGATGCCAAAGCGCTGCTCCTCGGCACCGAACAGGGCCTGCACTTCGGGCGGCTGCGGCAGGTTGAACCAACTGCTGCTGTAGGCCAGCAGGCCGTGGTGCTGGCGCAGTTCGCGCGCCACGATGTCCATCACCGCCACATTGCCGCCGTGGCTGTTGAACAGCAGCAATTTTTTGACCCCAGCACGCGCCGCGCAAGCACCCAGCTCCGTCCACAACGCCACCACCGTGGCGGGCGTGAGCGACAGCGTGCCCGGGTAGGCCAGGTGCTCGGTGCTCAGCCCCACCACCTGCGGCGGCAAGAACAGCACCGGCAACTGCGCAGGCAGCAGGGGCAAGGCGGCGTCGATCACCCCTTGCAATACCGTGGCGTCCACCGACAACGGCAGGTGCGGCCCATGCTGCTCTATGGCCGCCACGGGCAGCACGGCCACCGCGCGTTCTGCCAGGGCGGCGTTTTGCAGCAAGGCAAAGTCGCGCGTGGTCAGGTCGGCCCAGAAACGCGATGGCAAAGGGGGGGTATTGGCCTGGTTCATGCCCCCCATGGTAGTGCAGCAGCCCGGCACTTTCACCCGCCGCGCCGGGGTTTTCTGCCAGCACCGACAATACGGGGCCTGCCACGCCCGCGTGGAACCAAAGCCCCGCGCCACGCTCCCACAGGACGACCATGTCCCGCCCATTCTTGTCCCGATTTTTGTTTGCTCTCGTTCTAATAGCTGCCAGCGCAGCATGGACGAGCGCCAACGCCCAATTCAACCTCAAATCCACCAGCGCTGCCAGCAGCGAGGGCGGCAGCCCCCAGGTGCGCGCCGAGCTGCTGGCCCACGCCCCCGAAGGCCTGGGCCCCGGCAAACCCATGTGGCTGGGCCTGCGCCTGCGCCACGCCCCCGACTGGCACACCTACTGGAAGAACCCCGGCGATTCAGGCCTGCCCACCGAACTCAATTGGGACTTGCCCGCAGGCATGGAGGCGGGGGCCGTGGCCTGGCCCGTGCCGCGCCGCATCCGCGTGGGCAACCTGGCCAACTACGGCTACGACGGCGAGGTGCTGCTGGCCGTGCCCCTGCAGATGGCGCAGCCCCTGCCCAGGGCCCCGGCGGGCATGGGTACGGTGCGTGTGGCCCTGCACGCCACCTGGCTGGCCTGCCGGGTGGAATGCATCCCCGAAGAAGCACGCCTGGTGCTGGACATGCCCATCCAGGGCACCACCGCCATGCACGCTGCCGCCTTTACCCAGGCCCAAATGGAACAGCCCGCCAGCCTGCGTGCCGCCAGCATTGCGCGCGTGCAGGGCGAGCGCCTGCACCTGAGCGTGCACGGCCTGCCCGAAGGGCTGCGCGGCCAGCAGCTCGACGTGTTTGCCGAAACCCCGGCCGTGCTCATCCCCTCTGCCCAATCAGGCAAAGACTGGACGCAGGCCTGGGATGGCGCCGTCTGGACGGCCGACCTGCCCCTCTCGCCCGACCGTGGCGCCAGCCCCACCCAATTGCCCTTGGTGCTGGCCCCGGCCACAGGCCAGCCCCCCCAACCCGCAGGTGCCCCGCTGGGCTGGCACACCTTGGCCGCCGTAGAAGGCCAATGGACCAGCGCCGCCCCTGCTGCGGGCCTTTCCCCGGCCCTGGCGGCCGCCCTGGAGGCCAACCAGGCCCAGGCGGCAAGCACTGCCCCACGCGCCGGCGGCTCGCTGTGGGCCGCGCTGCTGGGCGGTTTGCTGGGCGGGCTGCTGCTCAACCTCATGCCCTGCGTGTTCCCGGTGCTGGCCATCAAGGTCATGGGCTTTGCGCGCCACGGCAACCACCTGCGCGCCCAGCGCGTGGGCGGCCTGGCCTACACGGCCGGGGTGGTGCTGTCCTTCCTGGCCCTGGGCGGCCTGCTGCTGGCGCTGCGCGCGGCAGGTGAGCAGCTCGGCTGGGGCTTTCAGCTGCAATCGCCCGCCGTGGTGGCGCTGCTGGCGGGCCTGTTCACCCTGATCGGACTCAACCTGGCAGGTGTGTTTGAATTTGGCAATATGCTGCCCAGCCGCTGGGCCACCCTGCAGGCACGCCACCCCGCCGCCGACGCCTTCCTCACCGGCATATTGGCCGTGGCCATCGCCTCGCCCTGCACCGCGCCTTTCATGGGCGCAGCGCTGGGGTTTGCCGTGGATTTGCCCGCTGCCCAGGCCTTGGCCGTGTTCGGCGCCCTGGGCGTGGGCATGGCCCTGCCCTACCTGCTGGCCGCCTGGGTGCCCGCCATGGTGCGCTGGCTGCCGCGCCCCGGCGCGTGGATGGACACCTTCCGCCGCGCCATGGCCTTCCCCATGTTCGCCACGGTGGCATGGCTGGTCTGGGTACTGGGCCAACAAAGCGGCATCGACGGCGCGGGCGCGCTGCTGGCGCTGCTGGTGGCAGGCAGCAGCGTGGTGTGGGCGCTCACGCTGCGCGGACGCACGCGGGCCGTGCTGGCCACCGTATTGATCGCATTCGGCGCCTGGCTGGCGGCCGCCATGGGCCCCAGCGTGCTGCAGCCGGCAGAGGCGGCCACGGAGCCTGCTGCCGGTGCCGCCAACACTGCCCGTACTGCCGCTTGGCAGCCCTGGTCGGACCAGCGCGTGCAAGAGCTCACCAGTGCCGGTCAGCCCGTGTTCATCGACTTCACCGCCGCCTGGTGCATTACCTGCCAGTACAACAAGCGCAATGCCCTGCAGGACGCCAGCGTGCTGGCCGGCTTTGCCGCCAAAAACGTCACCCTGCTGCGCGCCGACTGGACGCGCCGCGACAGCGCCATCACCGCCGCCCTGGCCCAGCTCGGGCGCAGCGGCGTGCCGGTGTACGTACTGCTGGCGCCGGGGCGCGAGCCCGTGGTGCTGAGCGAGGTGCTCAGCGTGCAGGCGCTGCAGGCGGCGCTGGCGCAGTTGTAAGCCCACTGCCAGCCCATACCGCCCCGAGTCGGCGACAATCGGGGCATGAGTTACGCTCCCCTTTCCAACGACACCTTTCTGCGCGCCTGCCGCCGCCAGGCCACCGACTACACGCCCCTGTGGCTGATGCGCCAAGCCGGGCGCTACCTGCCCGAGTACAAGGCCACCCGCGCCAAGGCCGGCAGCTTCATGGGCCTGGCCACCAACGTGGACTACGCCACCGAAGTCACGCTGCAACCGCTCGAACGCTTTCCGCTCGACGCGGCCATTTTGTTTTCCGACATCCTCACCGTGCCCGACGCCATGGGCCTGGGCCTGTCGTTTGCCGAGGGCGAGGGCCCGCGCTTTGCCAAGGCCATCCGCACCGAGGCCGACGTGGCCGAGCTGGCCGTGCCCGACCTGGACAAGCTGCGCTACGTGTTTGACGCCGTCACCAGTATCCGCAAGGCCTTGAACGGCCGCGTGCCGCTGATCGGTTTTTCGGGCAGCCCCTGGACGCTGGCCTGCTACATGGTCGAAGGCAAGGGCAGCGACGACTACCGCCTCGTCAAGACGCTGATGTACAGCCGCCCGGATTTGATGCACCGCATCCTGGCCGTCAACGCCGACGCCGTGGCGCAATACCTGAACGCGCAAATCGACGCGGGCGCCCAGGCCGTGATGGTGTTCGACTCGTGGGGCGGGGTGCTGGCCGATGGCGCGTTCCAGCAGTTCAGCCTGGAATACACCCGCCGCGTGCTGGCGCAACTGAAGCGCACCGGCGCCGACGGCCAGGATGTGCCGCGCATCGTCTTCACCAAGGGCGGCGGCATCTGGCTGGACGACATGAAGGCGCTGGACTGCGAAGTGCTGGGCCTGGACTGGACGGCGAACCTGGGCAAGGCCCGCGCCATCGTGGGCGGTGCCGTGGGCGGCCCCGGCAAGGCGCTGCAGGGCAATATCGACCCCAACGTGCTGTTCGCCCCCCCCGCGCAGATCGTGCGCCAGGTGCACGCCGTGCTCGACAGCTTTGGCACGCCGCACACCGACCGCAGCACCACCGGCCCCACGCACATCTTCAACCTGGGCCACGGCATCAGCCAGTTCACCCCGCCCGAACATGTGGCCGCGCTGGTGGAAGCCGTGCACGGCCACTCGCGCGCCATGCGCCAGGCGGCTTGACGCACCAGGCCATGCTGGGGTTATGCACACATTCCGCAAAGCGGCCGTTGCGTCACCCCAGCAGAACCAGGCAAGGGGTGCCAGCCAAACATTTCCACAAAAACCTTCTAACCCATTGATTTATAAAGAATCGTTTTTCTGCCGATTTGCCGTGCAAACCGTTGAGAACACGCATTGGCGCGGCCTGCACGGCGATGCCGCAAGGTCATCCACAGAGTTATCCACAAAATCGGTGGATACCCCTTAAAAACCTTTTCCATTCATGCACTTGCAAGCACTGGCTCAGAAAATAGGTGAGCCAACGGCCTGGCAAGGCGTCCATTCTTCTCGGCTGTCAAGGCTTGACAAGCTTCGGCCAAGGCAGTTATGCACACAACGGCGGGAACGGGGAATGTCACCAGACCGACTATTGCAGCCATCCCGCAAACCGCGCTGTTACCGCACAACATATTGATTTAAAACTGTTTTTTATTATTTTGTAACATCCACGCTCATCCCAGAACCTGGTCTTGTACCCAACGGCACCTGCTTCACGATACGGGATGTCAACAAAGTTATCCACAGTCCGGGTTTTTCTTGAAAAACAAGCACTTGGCCGCGCATTCTGAGCCCCCACCGCAAGCCGCCATCCCGTTCACCGTGCCAGTGGCCGTGCAAACGCCCTCGCACAGCGGGGTGGACGCACTGCTGAGCTACGCCAGCGCCCAGGCCCTGCCCCCCGGCACCCTGGTGCGTGTGCCCCTGGGCCAGCGCGAGGTGCTGGGCGTGGTGTGGGATGCGCCCGCCCAAGGCGGCCACCCGCCCGCCGACCAGATCACCCTCAAGCCCATCACCGCCGTGCTGGACGGCATCGCCCCGCTGGACGCCGCCTGGCGCCGCCTGGCGGCCTTTGCCGCACGCTACTACCAGCGCAGCCTGGGTGAAGTCGCCCTGGCCGCCCTGCCGCCGCAGCTCCGCGAGCTTTCGGGCGAACAGCTCACCCGGCGGTTGCGCCGCAGCGCCGCGCCCCAAGCGCCCTTCGAAATTCCTGATTTGATAGCGCTGAGCGCAGAGCAGGAAAGCGCCACAGGCCAAATCCTTGCCCAGCCCGGCCCTTTTTTGCTGTTCGGCAGCACCGGCAGCGGCAAGACCGAGGTCTACCTGCGCTGCGTGCAGGCCTTGCTGGAGCACAACGGCCAGGCCCAGGTGCTGGTGATGGTTCCCGAGATCAACCTCACCCCCCAACTCGAAGACCGCTTTGCCGCGCGTTTTGGCCCAGGCGCCGTGGTGTCGCTGCACAGCGGCATGACCAACCCCCAGCGCCTGGCCAGTTGGCTGGCGGCCCACGCCGGGCGCGCGCGCATCGTGCTGGGCACGCGCATGGCGGTGTTTGCCTCGCTGCCGCACCTGGCGCTCATCGTGGTCGATGAAGAGCACGACCCGAGCTACAAGCAGCAGGAGGGCGCGCGCTACTCCGCCCGCGACCTGGCCATCTGGCGCGGGCGCGAACAGGGCGCCAAGGTGCTGCTGGGCTCGGCCACCCCTTCGCTGGAGAGCTGGCACGCCAGCCGCCCCCCCACGCCCGGCGACCCCGCCGGCGGGCGCTACCAGCGCCTGGCCATGCCCAGCCGCATCGGTGCGGGGGAGCTGCCCCGCGTGCGCCGCGTGGACATGGGCCAGCAG
>CAZRFF010000015.1:15756-15979 GCA_964599265.1 uncultured Simplicispira sp.
TCTCTGCCCCCCTGCTGGCCGCCTTGCAGGAGCGCGTGGCGCGCGGCGAGCAGAGCATGGTGCTGCTCAACCGGCGCGGCTACGCCCCCGTGCTGCACTGCCAGGACTGCGGCTGGAAGAGCGACTGCCCCCACTGCAGCGCCCACCAGGTCTTCCACAAGACCGACCGCAGCCTGCGCTGCCACCACTGCGGCGCGGCGCAGGCCGTGCCCCGCAACTGCCC